>JAEUMM010000377.1 GCA_016792645.1 Alphaproteobacteria bacterium
CGTCCACGCCATCGTCGTCGTCCGCCCCGGCCAAACGCTGACCAAAGACCAAATCACTGCCTACGCGCGCGAACACCTGGCGGGCTACAAAGTTCCCCGCAGCCTCTCCTACCTCACCGAAATCCCGCGCACCGGCTCCGGCAAAATCCTAAAACGCGACCTGCGCAAACCCTTCTGGGAAGGCCGCAAGAGCCGCGTGTAAGAACAACATCACAAGGAACAAGCACCAATGGCACGCAAACGCAGAGGTGAAGGGCAGACGGCGCTGGTCACCGGCGCGTCGGCGGGGATCGGCGTCGATCTTGCGGAATGCTTCGCGCAGGACGGCTACAACCTCGTCCTCGCCGCGCGCTCGGCCGATGCGCTACGCGACGTCGCGACGCGGCTTGCGGCGAAACACAAGGTGACGGCCACGCCCATCGCGGCCGATCTCCAGGTGCAAGGCGGCGGCTCGAAACTCGCGGCCGAGATCAAGAAGCAAGGCCTCACCGTCGACGTCGTCGTCAACAACGCCGGCTACGGCATCGCCGGCGCGTTCGACGGATCGAAGCTCGACGAACAACTCGGCATGATCGATCTGAACGACCGCGCGCTGGTCGAACTCACGCACATCTATTGGCCGCAGATGCTCAAGAACAAGCGCGGCGGCGTCCTCAACGTCGCCTCGACCGCCGCGTTTCAGCCTGGCCCCTTGATGGCGATCTACTACGCGTCGAAGGCGTTCGTGCTGTCATTCTCCGAAGCGCTCTGGGAAGAAGCGAACGGCACCGGCGTCCACGTGTCGTGCCTCTGTCCCGGCCCCACGCAAAGCAAGTTCCGCGATCGCGCCGGCACCGGCAAGACCCGCCTCTCAAACCGCAAAGTGATGACGTCGATGGAAGTGGCGCGCCAAGGCTACGCCGGCTTCCGCAACAACAAGCGCGTGGTGATCACGGGCTTCTCGAACGCGATGACGGCGCGGCTGGTGCCGTTCCTGCCGCGCAGAACGCTGCTGAAGATCGTACGCGGCGTGCAGTCGCCGAAAGAGGGCTAAAGCGCTCTTAGTAGCCGCGCGGCTGCGCGAAGGCCGGCGTCGTCACGGTCGCCGGCTTGCGGCCGGTCGTCGACGTTGCCGAAGAGGGCTTGGTCGAGACCGTCGCGGTGATCTCGTTGCTGCCGCCGGTAACCGCGGGCGTGCTCTGCACCTGCGAGTCGGCCAGCTGCTTTTCGAGTTCGGCGTTGCGGCGCATGCTGTTGGTGCATTGGCTGACGTATTTCGACTTCGGCATCCCCGCCGGAATCGTGCCCGCGTCCTTCTCGGCGTTGTAATTCTCAAGGCAGGTTTTCTTCGCCGCCTGCGCGTCAAACGCGCTCGCAACCGAGGGGGCGCCCAGAACCGTCACACCAAACGCAAGCGAAGCGAGCCAACGAAAACCCGTCACCAACACTCTCCATGAAGAACGAAACACGAGGGGGGATATGGAAGAGGGCGCAGATGACCCGAAACCGCGCCCCCAAATCAAGGGGAACAAGAGAGAACACGCGCGCGTAACCAATCGCGTCAGGGTTACGCGGGTTGCGGCTCCGTCCGCCGCTCGCCCTCATGGTCTTCGTCGTAGTTCGTCTCTTCGTAGCGCGGCTCCCGTTCAGGGTAAGGCCGCGGCTCGTAATCGCGCTCTTCCCGCGCCGATCCGCGCCGTCCACCGGTACCGAACACCAACGCCCCCGCGAGCACGATGCCGACCACCACCATCAACCACAACGGAAAGCCCGCAACCTGCGCGTTCAGCATTTCGCGAAAATCTATGGCAAACGGCGAAGGTGAAGGCGTCGCCGGCGACACCGGCTCGGCGCTGACCGTCGTCGGCTCGATCGGCATCAAAGGCGTCGCCGTCACGTCGCCGCCCGGCACAGTCGCGCTCGCATCGGCAAGCGTAGAGGTGTCCGCACCCGGCGCCGTGCCCGCATGCGTACTGCCGGCATCAACGCCGGTTCCCGCACCCCCGGACGAAGCGCCCGGCGTCGCATCGATCACCGGCGCCATTTCGCCTGCCGGCACCGCCGGTGTACTGGCGCGCGCCGTTCGAACGGCGGAAGCCTTCTTCGCAGCCGCATTTTTGGATTTGACCAAAGCCGACGGCTCATCGGGCACAACCGCGCCCCGCACAACCGTCCTCTTCTTCGGCGCCGCAGCCTCGCCGGTCACCGACGTCGTTTCGCACGCCGACAGCGCGACGGCCGCTGCAACAATCAACGCAACAAACCTTGCAGACATGGTGCCTCGCGCGAGAAGGAATCGCCAATACCCCGCTTCAACACTATACCTGCGTCGCAAACATGTACGCCACTGCCCCACAAATGTAGGACAGAGGCCTCACAACTCCTCATGACTGCGCGCTGTATGCAACAAACCGCAACGCTCACTATTGTAAGTGGCAAGAGTTCAATCGAAGGATCCCGCTCATGCACCTGATGCGCACCGCATTGATGTCGGCCGCGACGCTCGCCCTCGCCGCCTGCACCACGTTGATCGAGGAAAAGCCGCCTGCAAATCCGCAAAGTGTGGTCGACCAGCGTGTGGCCCTCATGAAAAAATTCGGCGCGGCGCTGGGCGCGGCGGCCAACCAAGCGCAAGGCAAGACAACGGTCGCGGCCGCCCGCAAGACGGTCGCCGATGCCAGGGCCGGGCTCGAACCGGTGACCAAACTGTTCCCGCGCGGGACCGCGCTCGGCGATCGCGGCGTCACCCAATCGCGCGCCCTCTCGATCATCTTCGCGAACCGCAGCGACTTCGAAGCGAAGTTCGACGCGCTGGCCGGCCGCCTCGCGCAACTCGACGCCGCGCTCGCCAAGAACGCCAAGGCGGACATCGCCAAGGCCATCGCCGACACGCGCGCCGCGTGCAGCGCCTGCCACGACAAATACCGCGCCCCCGAAGACTAGAGCGCCGCTACTTCTTCCATTTGGGCTTCGGCGGCTTGCGTCCGCCGAAATCGGGATCGCGCGTCACGCGCTTCATCTGGGCCGCATAGGCGGCAAGCGCCGCATCGATCGTCTCGCCGTCTTCAAGCACGCGGTCCATCTGCTTGTCGAACACGCTATAGCCGGTGACTTCGCAAATCAGACGCATGAAGTCCCATACCTGCGCGAAGCAGGCGGCGGCTTTGTCGCCCGCATGCCAATAAGGCACCGTGACCGTCGCCTCGTCGTCGAACACTTGAATCTGAACGCCGAAACTGTCGTCGGCCAAATCGTTGATCTCAAAACAGCGCAGACGCGACGGCGCACCGCGATCGTACCCCTCGCGCGAAACCTCGATCGTCGGATAGCGCGCGACCAAAGCCTCCGCGACGGCCAGCTTCGACGCCTCTTTCGCCGGATCGAGGGCCACGAACGCGCCGTCGTCGCGCTCGGCGCGCGCCCGCGCACGAACGTCGCCGCCGGCCCGCGGCAGAAGGTGAAACACATAGCTCATGCGCCGACCGTAGCACCGCTCTCGCCCCTCAGGCGACCCCACTTAACCGCCGCAAGCCGCAGAGGCGAGTTTGACCACCGCCAATCCGCGTCGCTGTGCCCGCACAGCCACGCGATTGCGCGCTAGGATCACGGCTGAGGCCTTGGGGGAAACGAGGGTCTCACCGGGGGAATAATAAGGTGCGGCGCATCTTCTTGATTGCCGTCTTGGCGGTGGCGTTCGCGCCGCTGGCGAACGCGCGCGAGAAGGATCCGCCGGCCGATTTCGACGGCCTCTTCATCGGCCTCAACACAGGCTACGGCTTCGGCGCCTCCGGCGATTGGTGCACGTGCTCGTTCCTGCCGTCGGTCGCCGACGTAACGGAAGGCGAAGGCGGCATCTTCGTCGGCGGCGAACTGGGCTATGGCGTACGCTTAGGCCCCATCGTCCTTGAAGTGGCCGCCCGCGCCTCGCACGCCGACATCGCATTCGCCGAAGTCTGCGCCGCCGGCGTTCCCTGCAGCGGCGAAACCAGCTGGCTCGCCGAAGCACAGATCAGCGCCGGCTTCGTCGTCCTCGATAACATCCTCATCGCGGGCAGTTGGGGCTACGGCGCCGCCGACGTCGAGGCCCAAACCGGCCCCTACACGACAAGCGCCGTTCACGACGGCACCGTGCTTGCCGCCCGCATCGAGCAAGCGATGAGCGAAAACTGGCGCATGGGCGTCGAATACCGCCACTACGACATGCAGGGCACCAACGACACCCCCGCCGGCGACGTCGACATCGACTGGCAAACCGAAGCCGTCTCGCTGGCCATCCACTACGAACTCAACTAACCCGGCCCGCGCCTTGCGAAATCTCCGTTTTGGCATTCCCTGTCACCGGGACTAAGATGTGGCCGGGACCAATTCAACTGACGGGGGCGGGCGTGCGGACGGTCGCAATAGTCCTCGGCGTCGTGTTGCTCGGCGCCATCGCCATACTGTTCAGCGGGCTGATCAATTTCGGCGGCGCGCCGGTTGAACCGACACAACAGACGGCCGACGCCGTCCCACCCTGCCTCGCCGACGACGCCATCGACGCCGCAACGCGCACCGCCGCGAACGACGCCGCGCGCGCCTTCTACGACAAGCTCCTGAAAACCGACGCCACCGCCCGCGATGCGCTGTCCGACGATGCGAAGAACCTTGCCCCCCGCGAAGCGTTCGACGCCATGATGCGCACCATCGCCTCGAACGGCCCTTACAACCAGCTCACCGTCGAACACACCTACAAGCCGACAATCGAGGGCGCCCCCGGCGTCGCCGGCTGCGTGGACAACGCGGTGGTCGTTTCCGCCCTGCCCGGCACGAACCAAATCCACACGATCTTCGCCGCAAAGACGCGCAACAACGATTGGGCGCTCAGCGCCTGGATGGTCGAGAAGGACAAGACCTGGCGCGTCAACGCCTTCTACGTATCGATGACGTCCATCACCGGCCACACCGCGACCGACATTCTGCGCATGGGCGACCAGCAGGCGGCGAAGGGCCACGCCTTCAACGCCTATCTCCTCTACGCCGTCGCGCGCGATCTCGCCGACCGCGGCCCCAACATCACCCAGTTGAACCTGATGACGGACATCAAAGCGGCGCTGTTGAAGCAGGAGCCGCCGCCAGAACTGAAAGGCAAGATGCCCTTCAGCTGGCGGCTCGACGGCGCGACCTTCCCGGTCGAAAGCGTCACCCTCGTCGGCGCCGACAACAAACTCGGCCTAAGCCTCCTGCACCGCGATCCCAATTGGGACGGCAAGGACACCGGCAAAGGCGAACGCCGCAACAAGCGCCTGATCGACGGCTTCGTGAAAGCCCACCCCGAATACAACGAAATCTTCAGCTACATCTCCGTCCGCATCTTGGAGCCCGGCAAAGACAGCGGCTGGGGAACGGTCTTCGACGCCGCCAAAGGCTACGACACCGGCGAGCCCTCGCTCACAAGGAAGAAGCCGAA
>JAEUMM010000351.1 GCA_016792645.1 Alphaproteobacteria bacterium
CCGGCGACGCTGACCTACATCGCCGACCCGGCATCGCGCCTCTACGGCGATGCGAACCCCGTGTTCACCGGCAACGTCGCCGGCTTTAAGAACGGCGAGACGATTGCGACCGCAACGACCGGCACGCTTGCGTTCACGACAACCGCGACGCCGGCCTCGAACGTCGGCAGCTATGCCATCGACGGTTCGGGCCTGACCGCGAACAACGGCAACTACGTGTTTGTCCAGGATCCGGGCAACGCGACGGCGCTGACGATAAATCCGGCGACGCTGACCTACATCGCCGATCCCAAGACCCGTATCTACGGCGACGCCAATCCCGCGCTGACCGGCACGGTCGCGGGCTTCAAGAACGGCGAGACGATTGCGACCGCAACGACAGGCACGCTCGCCTTCACGACGACGGCGACGCCGGCGTCGAATGTTGGCAGCTATGCCATCGACGGCTCCGGTCTGACCGCGAACAACGGCAACTACGTGTTCGTCCAGGATGCCGCCAACGCCACGGCGCTGACGATCAATCCGGCGACGCTGACCTACATCGCCGACCCGGCATCGCGCCTCTACGGCGATGCGAACCCCGTGTTCACTGGCACGGTCGCGGGCTTCAAGAACGGCGAGACGATTGGGACCGCGACGACGGGTACGCTCGCCTTCACGACGACGGCGACACCGACCACGAACGTCGGCAGCTATGCGATCGACGGCTCCGGCCTGACCGCGAACAACGGCAACTACGTATTCGTGCAGGATGCCGCCAACGCCACAGCCCTGACGATCAATCCGGCGACACTGACCTACATCGCCGATCCCGCTTCGCGCCTCTACGGCGACCCAAACCCGGCGTTCACCGGCAACATCACCGGCTTCAAGAACGGCGAGACCATCGGGACGGCGACGACGGGCACGATGATCTTCACCTCGTCGGCCGTGGGCACATCGAACGTCGGCACCTATGCCATCAACGGTTCGGGCCTCATTGCCAACAACGGCAACTACGTGTTCGTGCAAGACGCGCTGAACGCAACGGCGCTCACGATCAATCCGGCGACGCTGACCTATCTCGCCGATCCCAAGACGCGCCTCTACGGTGACGCCAACCCGGCGCTCACCGGCGTGGTGACCGGCTTCAAGAACGGTGAGACCGTCGCGACCGCCACGTCGGGCACGCTTACCTTCACGACACCGGCGACACAGACCTCGAACGTCGGCATCTATGCCATCGACGGTTCGGGTTTAACCGCCAACAACGGCAACTATGTGTTCGTTCAGGCGGCTTCGAACGCGACGGCGCTGACGATCAACCCAGCGACGCTGAGTTATGTCGCGGATCCCAAGACGCGCCTCTACGGAGACGCCAACCCGGCGCTGACGGGAACGGTGACCGGCTTCAAGAACACCGACACGATCGGAACCGCGACGACCGGTACGCTCACCTTCACGACGGCCGCCACGACCGGTTCGAACGTCGGGACATACGCGATCAACGGTTCGGGTCTCACGCTGGTCAACGCGAACTATGTCCTGGTCCAGGCGGCGGGCAACGCAACGGCGCTGACGATCAACCCGGCGACGTTGACCTATCTTGCCGATCCCAAGACGCGCCTCTACGGCACGCCGAACCCGGCGCTCACCGGCACGGTGACTGGCTTCAAGAACGGCGAGACGATTGGGACAGCGACAAGCGGCACGCTGGTGTTCACGACGGCAGCGACCCAAATCTCCGCGCCGGGCACCTACGCGATCAACGGTTCGGGTCTGACGGCGCTCAACGGCAACTATGTGCTCGTGCAAGATCCATCGAACGCGACGGCGCTGACGGTCGACGGTACCGGCATAACGATTTCCGCCCTCAGGGAAGGCGATCTGGCGGGCGACGGGCTCTTCGACTACGTCGAAGGCGACCCGGCGGCAAAGCCGAGCGTGCTCGACATCGCGGGGCCGGGACAAGTCGGCACCGATGCGGGCCAAGCGGACCTCAGCGATCCAGGCACGAAGGCCTGCATCGCCGGCGCAACCAACGCGCCGTTGCCCAGCAGCTGCAATGTGAAAGACCGCTAGAGCAACAGCGGAGGCGGGTTCACACCGGCCTCCGCCAGCCTACCGAATGACGACGGTGATGCGATTCCCGTTCGCCAAGGCCTCATACGAGACCTGCGAACTCAAACCCAACACCATCGCAATGCCAGCCTGACCGACCCGCTCGGCCGACCCCGGCGCAGGCACCCAACCCGTCGGGTCGAACAGCGGCGCCTCATCTTCCATCACGAAAACGAGCGCAGCCTGGAGCCGAAAGGATAGCCGCACCGGCCGGTCGCACTCGCCGCCATACCCATACTTGATCGTGTTGGTAAACAGCTCCTCCAGCACGATCCGTCCGCGCGCCAGAAAAGCGTGACCCTCGCCACAAATCGCCTCCAACGCGTTGAGCGCCTCGCCGAGCCCCCTTGTCGTCGCTGGCACACTCAAGTCAAGATCACCCGGCATTCGTCAGTCCTGTCAGGGGGATCCGCCAAATGACAGCCGTCCGCGTCATCGCCGCCCTCGCGCTCTTCATACCCCACGCAGCTCTGGCGGGCGAGCCGATCGGTCAAATCAAAACCCAGACGGGCACCGTCTTCGTCGAACGCGCCGGCGCCTCAAAACCTGTCGCCATCGGCGACCGCGTCTTCGAAAGCGACACCATCGTCACCACCAGCGGCACGGTCGGCATCACCTTCACCGACAACAGCATGATGTCCTTGGGCCCGATGAGCCGCCTCAAGCTCGACCAATTCAAGTTCGACGCGACCACCCACAACGGCGTCTTCAACAGCTCGCTGCAGAAAGGCACGCTCTCGGTGAAGTCGGGCAACATTGTCCGCCAAACACCCGAGGCCATGCACATCCGCACGCCCGCCGCCTTGCTCGGTGTCCGCGGCACCGAGTTCGTCGTCCGCGCGGACGACGCAAGCTGATGACCCGGCTGCGCCTCATAGCACCGCTCGCGAGCGCCCTGGCTCTCTCCGCCTGCTGCGGTCCGAAGGATCTCATCGTCGTCCTACCCGGCGCTGACGGCCATGTCGGCGGCGTCATCGTCGAAACCGGCGGAAGCAAGTTGGTGCTCGACAAAGCCTACGCCGGCGCCAGACCCGGCTCCGGCGCGTCCGAACCCGTCGACGTCAGCGCCTACGAAGTCGAACGCGTCTTCGCCAAGGCCCTCGCCGCAAGACCCATCCCGCCCAAAACCTACACGCTCTACTTCGTCAGCGGCGGCGATGAGATCGTACCGGAGTCGCGCGCCGAACTCGATGCCATGCTTGCCGAGATCGGCGACCGCAAGGCGGTCGAGGTGGTAGTCACGGGCCACACCGATACGATGGGCTCGTCGAGCGACAACGACCGCCTCTCGCTCGAGCGCGCAAGGTCGGTCGAAGCCCAGCTCAAAGACACGTTGGCCGCCAAAGGTGTGCAGTCTGACTCGGTTACCGCCGTCGGCCGCGGCGAACGCGAGCTGCTGGTGAAGACGGCGGATCAAACAGCAGACCCGCGCAACCGCCGCGTCGAAATCACGGTCCGCTAAGGCCCGTTCCAACGGATGGCCAAGACAGTGAGATCATCGGACGCTTCCGCGCCCGCCACAAAGCGCTGAACTGCCGCGTAAAGTTCCTCCACGACGGTCTTTGGGTCGGCGCCGGCCGCTATCGAGGCGAGGATCCGCTTCGTACGCTCGACGCCCATCAGCGCACCCGTTGCGTCCATCGCCTCCGCCACGCCGTCCGTGGTCACGCAAAGCAGGTCGCCCGGATGCAGTTGCAGCGTCTCGGTCGGATAAGAAAAATCCTCCACCACGCACAGCGGCGGCCCGCCGACCGAAACCACGCTTTCCGGCGCGGCACCGTTGCGCAGGATGAACGGCGCGTCGTGCCCCGCGTTACAGAACTGAACCTCGCCGCTGCGAAGGTCCAAGATGCCCGCGAACATCGTGATGAACAGCATTTCCGGATTGTCGCGCGAAATCTCCGCGTTGGCGCGATTGATGATCGCCCCGACATCGTGCTCGCCGTGCAGTGCGTAGCTCCTGCACAGCGACTTGCCGAGCGCCATGAACAGAGCCGCCGGCACACCTTTGCCGCTGACGTCGCCGACCGCGAAAAACAACCGATCGCCGTCGATCTTGAAAAAGTCGTAGAGATCGCCGCCGATCTGCCGAGCAGGCACCATCAGCGCGCCGAGATCGAGCCGGCTGTCATGCGCCAGACTATCCGTGCGCGGCAGCATGCCGGTCTGAATGCGCCGCCCGGCCTCCATTTCGCCTTCGGTCTTCGCGGCGGCGATCTTGCGCGCTTCAAGCTCCCGGCGCAGATGCCGCCGATGCTTGTCGGCCTCTGCGAAACTGCCGGCTAAGAGCGAGACGAAAACCAGCGCCTCACCGATCATCGGCGTCGCCACGTCGACCAGCAGCAACGACTGCTGCCACAGCTCGAACCCAAGCACCGCAAGCACGCCAAGCGGCGCCAGACCAAGCAACCCCTGCCATCGCGCCCGCACCAGCGGCAGCGTCACGATCAGAAAGAGGCCGCAGATAAGCGTCAGCCCCGGCTCGGCGAGGCGCGTCCACTCCGGACGGCCTGCCAATCGCCCGTCGAGAATATTCTCAAGAAGTTGCGCAGTGATCTCCGTGCCCGACATGTAACCGACCGGCGTCATGCGCAAGTCCGTCGTGCCCAGGCCCGTAACGCCGACGAGCACGATCCTCTGCTCGAACGTGCTGGCGTCCGTTCGACCGGAGAGAACGTCGGCTGCGGAGATGTAACGTCGGCTGTCGGACGGCGAGTAATGTACCCAAACACTTCCGTCCGCCTGCGTCGGAATCTTGAGCGGCCCGACCCCAATGCCGTCGATGGCATCGCCGTCGACATACAAATTGAACCATGATGCCTTCGCCGTCAGCCGCAGCATCTCGAGTCCCATCGACGGCACGAGACGCTTGGACAACACCGAAACGAGCGGCACGCGCCGGAAAACGCCGTCAGGATCCGGATCCACGGACAGCAAGCCATGGCCCGCAGCGGCACTATCGAGGACCGGAATGCTCCGCAACGCCGCATTGAAACTTGGCAAGGTCGATGGCGCCGCCGCGCCGTCGATCATGCGAAAAGGAGCAAAGGCACCAGTGTCCTTTTTGTCTTCGACGAGTCGCAAGCCGCCGACACCCAGCATCACCGGTCCTGCGGCGATCGCCTGCGCGAACATCGCGTCATGGCTGGGCAACTTGCGTATGTCATCGCTCAGTCCGCGCGGCATGTCGCCGGCGTAGCGCAGCCATTCCTCCGGCGACTGGCGATCCGCCTCAGGCAAGATCATGTCGATGCCCACCGACAAGGGCTTACCGCCGAGGATCGCCGAGATCAGCCGCGCTTTGATTTGCCGCGGCCAAGGCCATTGGCCGATCGTCTTGAGGCTTGCGTCGTCGATCGCAACGATCACGACGGGACTGTCATGCTCAAGTCGCGGCGCCGTGTACTGATAGAGATCGAAAAGCGCGAGCCGCGGCCCATAAAACAGCGACGGAAAAGCCGTTTGAAAAAACAAGAAGGCCGCGAGCATTCCCCAGGCGGCGCGACGCCCCCAACCACGCAATAGGTATCGGCTCAGCAGCGACATTCAAACGTCGATCACGAGGCCGTCATAGGCCGCGCAGACCTTTAGCGGCACGCCTGACCGCGTGATCTCTTCGAAGCGAATAGTCTCCGCCAGAATGTCGTCGATGCGCGCGTCGTCGTTGACCGGCTCATGATGGAAGAGGCACAGCTGCTTGGCGCCCGCCATCTGACACAGTTCGACGCCGAGCATATTGCTGGAGTGCCCCCAATCCTCTTTCACGGAAATCGACTCGGCGAGTGAATACATCGCGTCGAAGATGACCAGGTCCGCATCACGAAAGAATGCAGCCGCGCGCTCCATCTCCGCGGTGTCCTCGGGCTTGTGCTCGGAATCGGTGGTATAGACGACGGTCTTGCCGTCCTTCTCGATGCGGTAGCCGTAAGAATCGTTGCCGTGCAATTGCAGCATGCCCGTCACGGTCGCACCTGCGATCTCGTATGCCTTACCGGGTTCAAGCGGCACGAACTCGATCGTCGAGGCAAGCGCACTGAACTCCACCGGAAAACAGGGCTCCTTGTTCTGCGCGCGAATGGCCTGCTCAAGCTTCGGGTGACAACTGTAGAGACGAATGCGATTGCCCGGGATGAACGCAGGAACGAAAAACGGAAAGCCCATGATGTGGTCCCAATGCACATGGGAGACCAGCACATGATACGTCTGCGGCTTGCCAGACCCATGCTTGGCGAGGGCCGAGATCGAAAACTCGCGCGCCCCCGAGCCCAGATCGCAAACTAGATATTCCGGCCCGCCGGTATCGATCTGCACGCAAGCCGAGTTGCCGCCATACGTGCTCGCTTCGGCAAAGCTCAACTCCCGTTCGCAGAACGCCTGCGCCTTCGCAACCGTGTTGAGATTGGCCGCGGCGCCCCTTACCAACGCGTTCACGATCTTCCGGCGCACGGCATGTCCATTGATGGGCGAGGGCAGGGATCCTCGCGTGCCCCAGAAGATCACTCTCATGTCGCCGTCCCGCCGACGTTCGGCGCCAGCTTCTCGACGGCCTGAGGGACGGTGTCGAAGAGGGGGAACACCAGATTGAATCGGCTGATCGTGAATATCTCAAGCAGCAGCGGCTGAAGCGCGGCGATGCCGAATGCCTTGCCTTCGGCCTTGCCGGCCTTGAACGCAATCATAAGCGCTCGAAGACCCGCGCTGCTGATGTAGTCGACCCCAGAGAGATCGAGGATCAGCGCTTTCTTGGCTTTAGAAAGAGCATTGGAAAGCGCGTCCTTGAACGTCTCGGCGTTCGAGAGATCGATCCGGCCCGATGCCGACAGCAGCACCGCGTTGCCGAGATCCTTATCGCTCCAACTCGCCGACTGCCCGCTCATGCCTTGCCCCACGATGCGCGAGGAGCATCATGGCACGACGGCGCACAGCGATCACCCCTGTTCTGCAAGCACGCGCCGGCAAGCATCCGGCAGCGCATCGAGGCGTATCGCTTTGTCCGGTTCATACGTCCCTTCGGACGGATGTGCCCAATCAGGCTTGTCGAACCAAGATTGCAGCTCGGCGCCGCAGCCATCCCCAGGCGGCGGCGCTTCCTGAGGCTTACACGCGGGGCTGCCCGCCGGACACCCCAGCCGCACGTGCATGTGCCAATAGTGCCCGGGCCAAGGCCGGACTTTCCCCAACCAACTGCGATCACCCTTCACGCGCAGACACAGCGCGCGTTTGATCGGCGGCGAGACGAAGATGCGCTCAACCTCTTCAGCCCGGGCGGCGCGCGACAGCATCGCGACTTGCGCGGACCCGAAGGCGGCGGTCACCCGCAACGTGCTGAAGTCCACCATCGCCACCGGCGCGAATGTCTCGAGATCGCGCGACGGCACCTTCCCAGCCGGCATCGGCGTCAACCAAATGTCGGCGTCGAGACCGACCTGATGTGAATTGTGATCCGACGGCGAAGGTCCGCCGCGTGGCTGACCCAAATCGCCGATCAACAAACCGCGCACGCCCTCTTTCGCCACATCGTCGGCAAGCCCGCCTACAAACCGGATCAATGCCGGATGGCCCCACGAACGGTGGCGCGACGGCCGCATCACCTGCCAGCGCGGCGCGTCGAGCGGAAGTTGCTCCGCGCCGGCGATGCACCCGCGCGTGTAGGAGCCGATGACCTCCGGTGCACCCCCTGTCCCCGTCCGCACCGCCGCGAACAACTCCGCGGCCGGTCGATCACCGCTGAGTACTCCCGACGGGGACGGGGAGGGCGGGGCGACGGACGGCACGACGGTCCGTTCACAAGCGGCGACGACGAACGCGAGCAGCAGAATGACAACGACAGGGCGCAACGACGGGTCTCCGGCCAGGTTTCGCGACTCTGGCGGCGCTTCGTGGCGGAAGCTTGGCGCACAGTTGCTTGTTTTGGGAGCCCCGCAACCCACATATGCCGCGGACGGCAGGGGTAGCAACCTGGCCGGTCATGGGCTACAACCCGCCGCTTTCCGGCAATAAGCGAAACGAACGCCGCACATGATAGCCGTCCTTCTGACCATCCACATCATCGTCTGCGTCGCCATGATCGGCGTCATTCTCCTGCAGCGTTCGGAGGGTGGCGGCCTGGGTCTCGGCACGGGCGGGGGCGTCGGCGGTCTGATGACCGGCCGTGGCGCGGCGAACGCGTTGACGCGTACGACGGTGATCTTCGCGGCCATCTTCATCTCGACGTCGATTGCCCTGGCACTCGTCGCCAAGCGCGGCGACAGCACCAATCCACTCGCGCCTCGTAACCCCGGCTCGACGCTTCCGTCGTCGACTTTGCCGGCGGGCGGCACGACGCTGTTGCCGAAGACGACACCCGCCGAATCCGAATCGCAGCCCTCAGGCCCGTCGCCGACGCCTGTCCCCGCAACACCGGCGCCGGCGAGTCCGGCTCCCGCGGCATCGGCAAATCCGGCAGGCGCACAGCCTGCGCCCGCGCCCGCGGAACCAGCCGGCGGCGGAAATTAGCCTCATCCCCTGTCGTGGAACGTCGTTTCACGACAGCAGAAATTTCTTCCTTGTTCCGACACCTTCAAGTTGCTTAGGGTGATCACCCATGGCGCGGTTCATCTTCATTACCGGCGGCGTGGTTTCATCCCTCGGCAAAGGTCTCGCATCGGCGGCTCTCGGCGCGCTCTTACAAGCGCGCGGGTTCAAAGTCCGACTCCGTAAACTCGATCCCTATTTGAATGTGGATCCCGGGACTATGTCCCCGTATCAGCACGGCGAGGTGTTCGTCACCGACGACGGCGCCGAGACGGACCTGGACCTCGGTCACTACGAACGCTTCACCGGCGTATCGGCGACCAAGGGCGACAACATCACGACGGGTCGTCTCTACCTCGATATTCTCACGCGCGAGCGCAAGGGCGACTATCTTGGCGCGACGATCCAGGTCATCCCGCACGTCACCGACGCGATCAAATCCTTCGTTTTGGATTCAACCGACGACGTCGACTTCGTCCTCTGCGAAATCGGCGGCACGGTGGGCGACATCGAAGGCCTGCCGTTCTTCGAAGCGATCCGCCAACTCGGCAACGACCTCGGCCGCGAGCGCAGCCTCTTCATTCACGTCACGCTGGTGCCTTACATCGCAGCATCCGGCGAACTGAAAACCAAGCCCACGCAGCACTCCGTCAAAGAACTGCGCTCGATCGGTATTCAGCCCGACATCGTCCTCTGCCGCTCGGACCGCGAGGTCCCGGCCGACGAACGCCGCAAGATCGCGCTCTTCTGCAACGTCCGCCCGTCAAGCGTCATCCAGGCGCTGGACGTATCGACGATCTACGAAGTCCCGCTCAGCTACCACGCGCAAGGTCTGGACGACGAAGTCCTGTCGATCTTCGGCATCAAGGACCCGGTCGCCCCGACGCTCACGCGCTGGCAGACGGTGGTGAAGCGGATCAAAGAACCGGAAGGCGAAGTCAAAGTCGCCATCGTCGGCAAATACACGGGCCTCAAGGACGCGTACAAATCGCTGAACGAGGCCCTGGCTCACGGCGGCATCGCCAACAACGTCCGCGTCAAAGCCGAATGGATCGAATCCGAAATCTTCGAAGAGGCCGGCCACATTCAGGCGCTCGAAGACGTCCACGCGATCCTCGTCCCCGGCGGTTTCGGCGAACGCGGCACCAAGGGCAAAATCGAAGCGGCAAAATTCGCCCGCACGCGAAAGGTCCCGTACTTCGGCATCTGCTTCGGCCTGCAGATGGCCGTCATCGAAGCCGCGCGCAACCTCGCGCATCTTGAAGGCGCAAGCTCCTCCGAATTCGGTCCGTGCAAGCACACGGTCGTGGGCCTGATGACCGAATGGATGCGCGGCAACCAGATCGAGCGTCGCCAAAAGGACGGCGACATCGGAGGCACAATGCGCGTCGGCAAATACGTCGCCGCTCTCGCCCCGGGCAGTAAGGTCGCCAACATCTACGGCAAGCTCGAAATCGAAGAACGCCACCGTCACCGTTACGAGGTGAACCTCGAATACCGCGACGTGCTGGAGAAGGCAGGGTTCTTCTTCACCGGCATGTCGCCGGACGGCTTGTTGCCGGAGATCTGCGAACGCAAAGACCACCCGTGGTTCATCGGCGTGCAGTACCACCCCGAACTCAAGTCGCGCCCCTTCGAACCGCATCCGCTGTTCGCGAGCTTTATCGAAGCCGCGGTGACGCAAAGCCGCTTGGTCTAAACAGGTGACACGGACGTGACGGAAGAAGCCTCGCAAACGCCGCCCGCCACGCCCGAACCGCCAAAGCCTCCGCCTCAGCCGCCTGCGCGCCCGATCGCGCAGGCGTTCGCGCAAAATCTGCACGCAGTGCTAATCGGCACCTTCACGATCCTGTCGTCGGTCATCTCGGCGCTGCTCGGATATTATTTCGGTCACGAAGATCAAAAGCGCATGCTTGTCCTCGAGTACGACAAGCTGCGCGCCGAGCGTACCCTCGAGATCACGAAGGCGTTGGTGAGCGCGGAGTCCGCCCTTCAGCATCTGGTGCTGACCGGCCGCAATTCGTCCGAGCGCTACTGCACCCTGGCCAACAACCTGGCCGCCTTAAAAGCCGATGTGAGCAAATACGCATCGCTGCCGGCCGCCGGCGGCACGCTGAACCAAATTCTGGAGGGCCTCGGCCCCTTGATCCAAACGTCTACGGCGCCCGACGCCGCTCGCCTCGACATGCTCTCGCGCCTCAAGGCGATGCAGGACGAACACCACGAACAGGACGTGGCTATCCGCGCGAGCTGGAAGAAGGACGACGAAATCCGCGAGACCTTGTACGGCGACGCCGCGGCGATGGTGCGCGTCTACTATCGCGACCGCAGCATCGAACTGGCTCAGCTCAGCAATGCCTACGACAAGGCCGGCATGGCCACGCGCCACATCATCATGGACAACGGCCTCTGCAATCTAGAGCCCAAGTGGAAAGACGCCGAGGGCGAAGTACTCCGTTGGAACACCGCCTCCTTCGAATTCACAAGCTCGCTCGGTCTCGAACTGAAGCCCGACTGATCCCGAACGGGAACCTTTTCCGCAGGCACGGGTTCTAACCAGACCTGCCAAGCGGAGAGGAACCATGGCAAACGATAATGGCGGCGGCGGCACGACAATGATCGCGCTCGTGGTCGGCGCGCTGTTGGTGCTCGTTATCGGTTTGTACGCGACCGGTTCTTTCGGACCGCGCCGAGACACGACGTCGGTGACCATCGACACGCCGAGTGTGCCGGCAACGCCCGAAGCGCCGACGACAACGCCGCCGACGCCGACAGACCCGGCACCCGTCGAGCCCATGCCGTCCGAACCGACTCCGACCCCCGCTGAGCCGCCCACGCCATAGCGTCAGCTGTCGCCGTCGCCGTGTGACGCAGTTCGGCACACGCACGCCTACATTTCACTCGCGCCTGCGCACACGTTGCATGGCGTTAATGTCCGGAACCTCTTACGTCCGTTTAGGGTTCTCCTATCAAGCATACGGAGACCCGCCATGGCGAACGAACCCAGCGCAGTCGGAATGATCATTCTAACAGGCATGACGATCGCGGCCGTCGTCGGTCTCTACGCCTATGATGTGATCCCGCGTCGCGACGGCATCGCGCCGAACACGAACATCGCCTGGCCGCGTTGGCAGTCGAACGACGCGACGCCTGCGCCCGCGCAGACGCCAAGCACACAGGCACCTACGTATTCGCAACAGCCTGCGTACTCACAATCGAACGATCAGCAATCCCCGCAGCAAGAGCAAAACGAGCCCCAGCAATATCCGCCGCAGGATCAACGCGGACAGGTCCCCGACGATCAGCAGGGCTCGGACACCGGCGCAGGCCAACCGCCGCCGCCGGACTACAGTCAGCGCAAGTAGCTAAGCGCGCACAGCCTGATGGACGCCCTTGAGCGTCGCGAGCAACTGCGCCGCGCCATCGAGCGCCAAACAACTCGGCCCATCGCACAGCGCCTTGTCAGGGTCAGGGTGGAATTCCAGAAAGACACCGTCCGCGCCGGCGGCCACGGCAGCCTTCGCGATAATCGGCACACCCTCGCGCCGCCCACCGGTAGAAGCGCCGCTCGTGCGCGGATCGGCGCCCGGCAACTGCACCGCATGCGTCGCGTCGATCGTGACCGGCACGCCCAACCGCTGCATCTCGCCGATGGCCAACATATCGACGACAAGGTTGTTGTAGCCGAACGAACTGCCACGCTCGCACAGCACGATGTCGAGATTGGGCGCCGCCTCGCGCGCCTTCGAAATGATGTTCTTGCAGTCCCAAGGCGCAAGGAATTGCGCCTTCTTCACATGCAGCCAACCCTCGGCGGCGCTCGTCGCGCGCGCCGCCGCGACGATCAAATCGGTCTGGCGGCACAAGAAGGCCGGGATCTGCACCACGTCGGCAACCGCCGCAGCCGGCAGCGCGTGCGCCACTTCATGGATGTCAGTCGCGATCGGCACGTTCAGCGTCCGCTTGACCTCGGCCAGCATCGCCAGCCCATCGGTCAGCCCCGGCCCACGAAAGCTCTTGATCGACGACCGATTGGCCTTATCGAAGCTCGCCTTGAACACAAAGGGCAGGCCCAGCTTCGCGGTGATGGCCTTCAACTCGCGCCCGACGGTGAGCGCCAAGTCCAAGCTCTCAAGCACATTGACGCCGGCGATGACGAACAGCGGCTGACCCGCCCCGATCGACATATTCCAACGCTTCAATTGAACGGCCGACATCGCGGTTCTCCCACGTCACAACGCGCCTTAAGGCCGCGCGAGCCGCATGCCTAGCACCGGTCGCGCGGTTGACGCTAGATCGCTTTACCTAGGCGCTCAGGCGCCGCCGGCAAGCTGCATAATCGCGCCCACAACCGCACCGATCACCAGCGCGAGCACCGCCAGCCCCTGGATCGAAAACCCAAGCGACCGATTCGCGCCCTTGCTATAGCTCTGCATGTAGAGCACCCGCCCGACGATCCAGGCGACGCCGCCCAGCGCCACGATCCGCGGGTCCCAAAACGAGGCACACATCCAAAACGCCGCGATGAACACGGGCAGCCATTCGAGCGTATTCATCTGTACACGGACCACGCGCTCGAAATCCGGATTGCCGGTCATCGCCGGCGCGGCGATGCCGTGCTTCACGCGCGCCTGACTCACGGCGACGCCCATGTAGACGTACAGCAGCAGCGCCGCCACGGTCACGAGTACGATCCAGCCTGACATTATGTCCCTCCCTCAATCTCGCAGCCGCACAAGGCCCCTCGCCGGTGGCGACTCGATCTTCGATAGGCTAAAGCTCGCATAAGACGCACATCGAAGGGGGAACAATGTCCGCAGCGCCGGAAAAACAAGCTTGGTCGGGCCGTTTCGCATTCTTAATGGCCACCGTCGGCTCCGCCGTGGGTCTGGGCAGCATCTGGAAATTCCCGTACATGGTCGGCGCCAACGGCGGCAGCGTCTTCCTGTTCGCGTATCTCGCCGGCCTGGTGGTTCTGATCCTGCCGCTGATGATCGGCGAGTTCGTGATCGGCCGCCGCGGCGGCAAAAGCGCCGTGGGCAGTATCGCCAAAGTCGCCCGCGACAACGGCGCGACGCCGTGGTGGGCCGCGGTCGGCGGTTGGGGCGTTCTCACCGGCTTCCTGATCTTAAGCTTCTACTCCGTCATCGGCGGTTGGACCGTCGCCTACATCCCGCATGCGTTGAGCGACGCCTTCGCCGGTCGAACGGCGGAGCAGGTCGCACAGCAGTTCACCGCCATGCTGGCCGATCCCGTCAGCTTGGCCTTTCACCACGCGATCTTCATGGCCATGACGGCAGTCATCGTTGCACGCGGCGTCAGCGACGGTTTGGAGCGCGCTGTAACCTTCCTGATGCCGCTGATGTTTGTGATCCTGATCGGCCTCGTTGGCTACGCCTATACCACGGCGGATTTCGGCGCCGCGGCGACCTTCTTCTTCACGCCCGATTTCTCGAAGCTGACGCCCGACGTCGTGCTAAGCGCGGTCGGTCTCGGCTTCTTCTCGATCGGCACCGGCATCGGCGCCATGATCACCTACGCGGCCTACGCCCCGCGCGAAATCAGACTGGGCGAAGCCGCCGTCTGGACCATCGCCGCCGACACCTTCGCGTCCTTCCTCGCCGCCTTCGCCATCTTCCCTTTGGTCTTCGCTTACGGCCTAAATCCGGCAGGCGGCGCAGGCCTCATGTTTACGACGCTTCCGATCGCCTTCGGCCAGATGCCGGGTGGCGCCTTTGTCGGCGCCGCATT
>JAEUMM010000384.1 GCA_016792645.1 Alphaproteobacteria bacterium
GCGTTGCGCAGCTTCACGTTCGTCACCGACTTCGGTTCGCTCGTGCCTTCGATGTTGTCGACTTCGGAATCCCACACGACCTTGATCTTCGGATGCGTGAAGAGGCGTTGCTGCAGCATCTTTTCCGCGCGCAATGAGTCGCGGCGGTGGACCAGCGTTACGGACTTCGCGAAGTTCGTGAGGAAGAGCGCTTCTTCGACGGCGGTGTTGCCGCCGCCGACGATGGCGACGTCCTTGCCGCGGTAAAAGAATCCGTCGCAGGTCGCGCACGCCGAGACGCCGTGGCCTTTGAAGTTCTCTTCCGAGGGCAAGCCCAGCCAGCGCGCTTGCGCGCCGGTCGCAATGATCAGCGTGTCGCAGGTGTAGGTCGTGCCGCTGTCGCCGGTGAGGCGGAAGGGGCGCGTCTTCAGATCCGCGTTGATGATGATGTCGTCGACGAGGTTGGTGCCGACGTGTTCGGCTTGCGCGCGCATTTGATCCATGAGCCAGGGGCCTTGGATCGTTTCGGCGAAGCCCGGATAGTTTTCGACGTCCGTGGTGATCGTCAGCTGACCGCCCGGCTGTAACCCCGCCACGAGCGTGGGTTCGAGCATGGCGCGTGCGGCGTAAA
Source organism: Alphaproteobacteria bacterium (assembly GCA_016792645.1). Taxonomy (GTDB): domain Bacteria; phylum Pseudomonadota; class Alphaproteobacteria; order Micropepsales; family Micropepsaceae; genus SZUA-430. The sequence continues at coordinate 611 of JAEUMM010000384.1, forward strand.
TCGCGGCCGTATAGCCCGCGGGGCCTGACCCCAGGATCAGCACTTTTGCATGATGGATTTTCGACATTCAGCCCTGCTTGCGGCCCGAAGCACCGCTTTGCCTCACAGCATATAGGAACCGCTCAACCCCTCTCGCAAGTGTAGAGGGGTTCACGGGCGGTTTACCTTGGAATTACAGGCCTAATCTGCGGCGAATGTGCTCAGCGACACGCGCCGTTTCGTTGAGCGGCTCATATGTCCAGTGCTCGATTTTGCCGGTGAAGGTGCGCGCGATTCCGCGGTTCCGCAGCGTCTCGTGGAGGCGGTCGAATTTGGCGCCGCCGCCGGGGATATCCACAATGTAGACGGGCTTTCCGGTCGCCGCCGCTTCGACCGCCATGTTGGTGGAATCGGAGGTCACGAGAATGGCGTCGGCGAGCGCCAGGAGGCCTGTGTAAGGGTTCTCGCCTTCGCCGTTGAACACGTACGCGCCGGTGCCTTCGAGCGTGTCGCGGATGATCTTTGTTTGCGCATCACCCGTGCGGCGCGAGGTCGTCGCCATGACACCGATGTTTTGCGTGGTGAGACTCTTCAATGAGGCCGCGAGTTGGCGCGCGTCGTCTTCGCTGAACGTGTGGGACTTCGATGCGCCGCCGATCAGGACCGCGACACGCGGGTGCGGAAGGCGATCGAGTTGGGGCGACCATTTGCTCGCCGCCGCTTCGAGGCGCGCGCGCGTCACGCCGTTGGGGCTGCCGATGATGGGGATGACATTCGCCCCGCTGAGGTTGTCGTGTTCGGGCGGCACGACGAGGTCGAAGAGCGCGGGGTCGACGCGTGGGTGTTGGAGCTGGACGGTGAAGGTCTTGCCTTTCGACAGGCGCTTTACGGCGAGCATGTAGGGGATGCTGCGCCAGCCGCAGCCGATGGCGACGCGTGGCCAGGGGGGCTGGAAGGCGTCGCTGTTCGTCGCCAGCGCCGGCCATCGTGTCACCGGCAGGAGCGTCCAGGGCAGTCGGGGGTGGACGGTCTTAACCTCAACGGGCAGGCCGACGGCTTCGGCCAGGCCGCGGGCCTGGTTGAGAATCCCTGCGCGGCCGTCGGTTATGGCCCAGGTGACGTTTTCCACCGCCGCGTCGTTCACAGTGTTTCGTGATCCCGAAATTTTATTGCTGAAATCCTCGGCCTATCGCGGTAGAACGAAAGCCGCGAAATAATCTGACCCTGCGGTGGTCTTTTCATGCAGCGGATCAAGCTCGACGCCATCGACCGGCGCATTCTTCACGAACTTCAGGACGACGGTCGTATCACGAACGTCGAACTGTCTCATCGAGCCAAGATATCGGCGCCGCCCTGTTTACGGCGCGTGCGCGCCTTGGAGCAAGCGGGCTTCATCAAAGGCTATCACGCTGACCTGGACGCCAAAGCGCTTGGGTATGAGGTCATGGCCTTTGCGTTTGTGGGGCTCAACAGCCAGGCGGAGCCCGATCTGCGGGCGTTCGAGGCCCAGGTCGCCGAATGGCCGATCGTGCGCGAGTGCTACATGATGTCGGGGGAAACCGACTTTGTGCTCAAATGCGTCGCGCACGATCTCAGCGAATGGCAGAGCTTCGTCACCGAGAAACTGACGGCGGCGAAGAACGTCGGGTCGGTGAAGACGGCGCTGACCATCCGCACCTCTAAGCGTGATCCCGGCGTGCCGGTCGAGGTTTAGGCCTTACTTGAATTCCACCTTCATCACTTCGTAAGAGCGGCCGCCTGAGGGGGTGTTCACTTCGACGGTGTCGCCGCTGCTCTTTCCGATGAGGGCGCGGGCGAGGGGGGAGGAGATCGAGATGCGGCCTTTGGCGAAGTCGGCTTCGAGGTCGCCCACGATCTGGTATTTCGACTTTTGGTCGGTGTCTTCGTCGACGAGCGTCACCGTCGCGCCGAACTTCACGGCCTTGCCGGAGAGTTTGGAGACGTCGATCACCTGGGCGCGCGAGAGCTTGTCTTCGAGCTCCATCACGCGGCCTTCGACGAAGCTTTGTCGTTCCTTCGCGGAGTGATATTCGGCGTTTTCCGAGAGGTCGCCGTGGGCGCGCGCTTCCGAAATCGCCTTGATGATGGCCGGACGTTCCACCTGCTTGAGGTGTTTGATCTCCGTCTCGAGAGCTTGGAAGCCCTGAGCGGTCATCGGAATTTTTTCCATTGCCATACTCGACTTTCTTCGTCGCACCCTGAGACAACAAATTCAAAGGGCCTTGGTGGTGCGACCGCCCAAGACCTGACAACAGTTTCAAATCGCTCGTTGGAGGTTCCGCTGCCGTAAAGGGGCGCAGGACACGACTTCCTCAAACGCGAGATACAATTATAGCGAAAGGGCCTGAAAATTCAAGGTCGGAAGGTGGCTTGGCTGTCGAAAGAATCGTTCTAGTTCAACATCTTAACGCGCGTAAGATTGCAGCGGGGCGACCTCTAGACTGGTCGTGCGCAGGGCTTGGATCGCCAGGACGGCGGCCTGCGATCCCGCAACCGTGGTGTAGTAGGGGATCTTCAGCATCAGCGCCGTGCGGCGGATCGAGAGCGAGTCCTTGAGAGCTTGCGCGCCTTCGGTCGTGTTGAAGACGAGGTCGACGGTGTTGTCTTTCATGGCGTCCACGATGTGCGGGCGCCCTTCGTAGACTTTGTTGATGCGCGCGATCGGGAGCTTCTGATTGATGAGATAGGTCGCGGTACCGCCGGTCGCGATGATCTTGAAGCCCATGTCGATCAAGTCGCGCACGGGTTTCAGGATCGCTTCCTTGTCCATGTCGCGCACCGAGACGAACACCGTGCCGCCGTTGGGCAGCGTGAGGCCGGCTGCGATTTGGCTTTTGGCGAACGCGCGGTCGAAGCTGACGTCGATGCCCATGACTTCGCCGGTCGATTTCATTTCCGGGCCGAGCACGACGTCGACGCCGGGGAAGCGGGCGAAGGGCATGACGGCTTCTTTGACCGACACGTGTTTGGGCAGTTCGTCCTTCAGCTTGAACGACGCGAGGAACTCGCCGGCCATGACGCGCGCGGTGATGGCGGCGACGGGGATGCCCATCGCTTTGGCGACGAAGGGTACCGTACGGCTGGCGCGCGGGTTCACTTCGAGGATGAAGATTTCGCCGGCTTGAATGGCGAACTGCACGTTCATGAGGCCCACGACGTTGAGTTCGCGCGCGAGGGCCGCGGTTTGGCGTTTGAGTTCGACGACGGTCTCGTCGTTCAACGACCAGGGCGGGATGGAGCAGGCGCTGTCGCCGGAGTGAACGCCGGCTTCTTCGATATGTTCCATGATGCCGGCGACGAAAACGTCTTTGCCGTCGGCGATGGCATCGACGTCGACTTCGATGGCGCTGCGCAGATATTGGTCGATGAGGACCGGGTCGTCGCCGGAGATTTTGAAGACGTCGGTTTGCGCCAGCGTTTCGCGCATGTGTTCTTCGTCGCGCACGATGGTCATGCCGCGGCCGCCGAGCACGAAGGATGGGCGGATGACGACGGGGTAGCCGACTTCGCGC
>JAEUMM010000410.1 GCA_016792645.1 Alphaproteobacteria bacterium
TCGGCCAAGCCCAGCATCGTGCGCACGGGCTCTTCTTCGATCGTGCCGCCGCCCGCATGCGCGAACGCCTGATCGAGCAACGACAACGCATCGCGCGCCGATCCTTCCGCCGCCCGCGCAATCAAGCGCAGCGCCGCGTCCTCCGCCGGCTGGTTCTCCGCTTTGCAGACAAACGCCAAATGCGCGGTGAGATCGTCCAGCGTCACGCGCTTCAAATCGAACCGCTGGCAGCGCGACAGCACCGTAATCGGCACCTTGCGAATTTCCGTCGTCGCGAAAATGAACTTCACATGCGGCGGCGGCTCTTCCAGCGTCTTGAGCAACCCGTTGAACGCCGCCTTCGACAGCATGTGAACTTCGTCGATGATGTAGACCTTGAACCGCGCTTCCGCCGGCGCATAACGCACGCCGTCGACAATCTCGCGAATATCGTCGATGCCGGTGCGTGAGGCCGCGTCCATCTCCAGCACGTCGACATGCCGCGACTCCGCGATCGACCGGCACGGCTCGCACACGCCGCACGGCGCAATCGTCGGCTCCGTCCGCTTCCCGTCCGTCCCGATGCAGTTCAACGACTTCGCAAGGATACGCGCCGTCGTCGTCTTGCCGACGCCGCGCACGCCGGTCAGCATGAACGCATGCGCAATCCGCCCGGCCGCAAACGCGTTACCCAGCGTGCGCACCATCGCCGACTGCCCGATGAACGCATCTTCGAAATTCGTCGGCCGGTATTTGCGCGCCAGCACGCGATAGGCGCCGTCGCCCTTGGCCGCGCCGCCCGTCAATCCAAGGCCTGGCTCGTCCGCAACGGCGTCCGAACCTTTGTCTTTCTTAGCCATGAGGAAATCCGTAGGTGGGCCGCGCCCACCGAAGCCTTTAGGCGAAGGTGGGAGGCTGATGAACGACCCGAGTCGAAACTCGTTACGGCTGCTTCCTTCCGGACCTGACCGGGTTGGCGAGAGACACGCCCGCCACCAACCTCCCGAGGGGACTATATCAGGGGGCCGCCCCTGAAAGGCAAGGTTTCGGGCGTTGCGAGGTCCGCCGGGGCCGTGCAATGTCGCGCCCGACAAAATCCTGTGGAAAGGCTGAGCGGCAGACCCCTATGAGCCTCGTCTTGCCCAAAAATCCCAACGTCTTTGCGAATTCGCCGCTGGACCGCGCCGCCCATTTGCGCACGAACGACGAGTGGCTCGCGGCAGCGCTCGCCGACAAAAAGACCCTCTTCATTCCTGTCTGGAAACTGATGCCGTTCCTGATCAAGAACCGCGACGGCAGGCGGGAGGCGGGCTGGATCACGACGGAACTGGCGCTGCCGCTCATGCGGCCGGGTGCGACGACGATCTTCCTCGGCGTTCACCGCGACATGCCGCATTTCGCGATCGACGTATCGGGATCGCCCGACCCCAGCGCCGACGGCGCACTCGCAGGGCTGGGCTCATTCGCTGACTTGCGCACCATCGCCGAAGAAATCGATCCCGGCGACGCCGCGATCCTCGCGCAAGCGAAATCGATCATCGATTGGCACCAACGCCACGGCTTCTGCGCGAACTGCGGCGGCCCAACGACGCAGGCCGACGCCGGCTACAAGCGCTTCTGCGAAGCCTGCAACACCGAGCACTTTCCGCGCACCGACCCCGTCGTAATCATGCTGGCGCTCCAAGGCGACAGCTGCCTCTTGGGCCGCCAAGCCAAATGGCCGAACGGTTTCTATTCGGCGCTCGCCGGCTTCGTCGAACCGGGCGAAACCATTGAAGAGGCCGTCGCGCGCGAACTGATGGAAGAAGCCGGCATCAAAATCGGCGACGTCCTCTTCCACTCGACGCAGCCCTGGCCCTACCCGTCGTCCCTCATGATCGGCTGCTACGCGAGAGCAACGACCACGGAAATCACCGTCGACCAAAACGAACTTTCCGACGCGCGCTGGTTCACCCGCGCCGAAGTCCGCGAGTCCCTCGAAAAGCGCGGCAAAGGCGAACTGCGCATGCCGCCACCCTTGGCGATCGCGCATCAGCTGGTGAAAAGCTGGATCGAAGAAGGCTAGACCACATGACCCATGCGACCCGCGTCCTGGCCGAAGGCATCTATTTCGGCGAAGGCCCGCGCTGGCACGAGGGCCGCCTGTGGTTCAGCGACTTCTTCGCCCACGCCGTCAAATCTGTGTCGTTGACGGGCGACTTGCGCACGGAGTTTGAGATCGACGATCAGCCCTCGGGTCTGGGCTGGATGCCCGACGGGTCCATGCTGGTCGTCTCAATGAAGAAGCGCCAAGTCCTGCGCCGCGCACGCGACGGCAAGATCGCGGTCCATGCCGACCTCAACGGCATAGCCACATTCCACTGCAACGACATGGTCGTTGACGCGACCGGCCGCGCCTATGTCGGCAATTTCGGCTTCGACCTGGACGCCGCGCTGGCGGCACGCGGTGTCGAGTCGGTGCTCGCCGATCATCCCACCGCAAAACTCGCCTGCGTCTCGCCGACCGGCGCCGTAACGGTCGCCGCAACCGACATGCATTTCCCCAACGGCGCCGTGATCACGCCCGACGGCAATACCCTGATCGTGGGCGAAACCTTCGGCGGCTGCCTGACCGCATTCGACATCGGCGCCGACGGCAAGCTCGGCAACCGCCGCGTCTGGGCATCGACAATGCCCCGCGTGCCGGACGGCATCGCCCTCGACGCCAAAGGCAACATCTGGATCGCCAACCCTATCGCACCGGAATGCGCGCTGATCTCGCAAGGCGGCCAAGTCCTCCACGTCATCAACACGGATCAGCCGTGCTACGCCTGCATGCTGGGCGGCGACGACGGCCGCACCCTCTTCATGCTGACAGCGCCGCCCCTTGCGCCCGAAGGCGACGCCTCGCCGAAGGGCAAGCTGCTGATCGCCAAGGTTGATGTCGGACACGCCGGCAGGCCGTAAGGATCGGAGGCCGCAGCGGCGACGGCCTCAAACCGTCGCAACCAGTGTCTTGCGATACGGGTGCGCAGGATAGACACCCAAGATACGCATGTGCGACGTGAAGAACTGCAGTTCTTCGAGCGCCAGCCGCACGTTGCGCTCTTCCGGATGCCCCTCGATGTCGGCATAGAACTGCGTCGCCGTGAACGCACCGTCGAGTTGATAGGACTCGAGCTTGGTCATGTTGACGCCGTTCGTCGCGAACCCGCCCATCGCCTTGTAGAGCGCCGCCGGCACGTTGCGCACGCGGAACACGAACGTCGTCACGACCTGCTCGGGCCCATACTCCGCGTCGTCCGGCTCGCTCGACATGATGAGAAAGCGCGTCGTGTTGTGTGCGGCGTCTTCGACATTCGCCTTCAAAATATCGAGCCCGTAAATCTCGGCCGCCAGCGACGAGGCCAGCGCCGCCACCGTCGGATCCTTCGCTTCAGCTATGTGGCGCGCAGAACCGGCCGTGTCGGCGCCGATGATCATCTTAAGACCAAGCGAGCGGATGATGTTGCGGCACTGCCCAAGCGCCGGGATCTGGCTCATCACCGATTTGATGTTCTCAAGCTTTGCGCCCTTCACCGCCATGAACTGATGATGGATAGGCAAAAAATGCTCGCCGATGATGTAAAGCCCCGACTCCGGCAGCAGGTGATGAATGTCGGTGATCCGCCCGTGCAGCGAATTCTCGACCGGAATCATCGCAAGCCTGGCGTGCCCGTCCTTCACCGCCGCGAACACGTCCTCGAACGTCTGACAGGGCAGCGCCGTCATCTGCGGAAACACCTCGCGGCACGCAAGATGCGAGTTCGCGCCGGCCTCGCCCTGGAACGCGATCGTGTTCGCTTTCGCGTTCATCGCTTCGCCCCAAGCAGCTGACGTGCACGCGCCAGATCCTCAGGCGTGTCGACGCCCAGCGGCACCACGTTCACGATCTTGACCACGATGCTCATCCCCGCCTCCAGCGCGCGCAACTGCTCAAGCTTCTCGCGCTTCTCGAGTGGAGAGGGCGGCATGGCGACAAAGCGGTCAAGCGCCTTGCGCCGGTAAGCATAAATCCCGATGTGGTGATAAAGCGGCCCCTCGCCCCACGGCGCCGTCGCCCGCGTGAAATAAAGCGCGCGTCCCTGAGTCCCGCTCGGCTCGACCGCGATCACCGCTTTGGTCACGTTCGGGTTCGTGCGCTCGGCGTCGTCTTTGATCTCGGTCGCCAGGGTCGCGATATCGGCAGTCGTGGATGTCAGTCCGTCGACCACAGCGCGTACCAGCGCCGGATCCAGCGTCGGCAGATCGCCCTGCACGTTGACGATAATGTCATGTCGCCGCGCCGCATCGAGTAGCGTGGCCGCCTCGAAGATACGGTCCGAACCGGACGGATGATCGGGCCTGGTCAGCACGGCCTCGCCGCCCGCGCGCACGACCGCATCGACGATCGCGGCCTCCGCACCGGCGACCACCACGCGCCCTGCTTTTGCCTCGCACGCGCGACGCCACACATGGACGATCATCGGTTCGCCATGAATATCGGCCAACGGTTTTCCCGGCAGCCGCGTAGACGCCATACGCGCCGGAATCAGGATCAGAGGTTCGCTCATCGTCGTTCAGTGTGTTCTAGGCTTCTGTTATGCACCAAAATGCGACGTTCCGCCGCAATGACCCAAAAGTCGCCCCCGCTATTGTCCAGCCGCTCTCACCCCGCGTTCGCTCGCCCGCGAGTGGGCCCAAAACGTTCGCCAAGCAACGGCCTTCCAAGGATTGTTCAATGGATTCCTTCGAGTGGAACAAGATCTTCGGTGCAGTCCTCGGCACCGCACTGTTCGTCGTTGCCTTGAACATCGTGATCGGCGGCTACATGGCCGCGCCGAAGAACGACAAGCCCGGCATGGAAGTGGTCGTAGCGGAAGGCCCGGCCACGAGCGAGGCGCCGGTCGCCGAAGTCGCCCCGGACTGGGGCACCGTCATCCCGGTGGCCGACGTCGCAGCAGGTGAAAAGGTCCACGGCCGCTGCCTGCAGTGCCATGACTTTGCGAAGGGCGGCCCCAACAAGATTGGTCCGAACCTGTACGGCATCGTTGGCGGCACGCACGCCCACGCGGAAGGCTTCGCATACTCGACCGCGATGGCCGCTCTGAAGGGCAAGACGTGGGGCTATGACGAACTCGACGCCTTCTTGAAAAGCCCCAAGGCGGCCGTGCCCGGCACGAAGATGGCCTTCGCCGGCCTGTCGAAAACGGCTGAGCGCGTGAACCTCATCGCCTACCTGCGCACGCTTTCGGATGCGCCGCTCGCCATCCCCGCGCCGAAACCCGCCGCCGCACCGGCGGAACCCGCGCCAGCCGCACCTGCCGACGGCACCGAACCTGCCGGCGAACTCCAAGCACCGCCCCCCGGTGGACCCGGAACGACAACGCCCGGCTCCGCGCCACCCGCAGCGGCGCCTGGCACGGCGGCACCGGCCAACCCGACGACGACCGCGCCGACGACCACACCCGCAGCACCCGCGGCGACACCGCCCGCGACCCCAGCGACACCTGCGCCGGCGACACCCGCCCCTGCAAAGCCGGCCGGCGGCGGCCACTAGTCTGAATGCCGCGCGGCGCACTCCTTTTTCAGGCCGTCGCCGCGCGGCATGAAATGTGGACCGGTCACCTTCGCCGCTTGCTGCCAGACCTCGACATCCGCATCGGCGAAGAGGACGCCCATCCGGCCGACATCGCCTATTGCGTCGCCTGGAAGCCGAAACCCGGCAGCCTGAACCGCTACCCGAATCTCAAAGTCGTCTTCTCGATGGGTGCAGGCGTCGATGGCATCGTCGCCGACCCAACCTATCCCAGACACGTCCCGCTCTCGCGCGTCGTCGACGACACACTGAGTCAGGGCATGACGGAATACGTCGTGCTCCACACACTCTATTGGCACCGCCACGTCGGCGACCTCGCAAGTCTGCAGGCCCAGCGAAAGTGGAAGCAGTTCGCCATCCCGCGCGCCGACGCGGTGCGCGTCGGCATCTTGGGCTTCGGCGTCCTGGGACAGCATGCGGCCGCCGCACTGAAAGCGCTGAACTATCAACTCTCAGGCTGGAGCGCCTCGCCGAAGAAAATCGACGGCGTCACGGCATTCCACGGCCCCGACGGCCTCGGGCCCTTTCTCGCGCAATCGGACATTCTGGTTTGCTTGCTCCCGCTAACGCCGGAGACCAAAGGCATCTTGAACGCCAAGACCTTCGCCCAACTGCCGAAGGGCGCCTGCATCATCAACTGCGCGCGCGGCGGTCACCTGATCGAAGAGGATCTCGTCGCCGCACTCGACACCGGCCATCTACGCGGCGCGACGCTCGACGTCTTCCAAATCGAACCGCTGCCGGCGACAAGCCCGCTCTGGGCGCATCCGAAAGTCGTCGTCACACCGCACGTCGCGTCGATGACGGATCCCGCGTCCTTCATGCGTCACGTCGCGGACACGATCCGCCGCATGGATCAGGGCTTGCCGCCCGAGAACCTGGTCGACTTCACGCGCGGCTACTGACGCGTTTCGCGTCACTTCAGATAACGCGCCTTCAGCATCGCAAAAATCGCGCGGATAGCCTGAGCCTCACCGCCAAGCGGCCGCCCCGGCTTTGCGCGATCGTTCCACGCCGCAATGTCGAAATGCACAAAAGCCTTCGCCTTCTCGACAAACCGCTCGAGAAAGAGCGCCGCCGTAATCGCGCCGGCATTGGGCGAACTCGGATTGTTGGTGAGATCGGCGACCGTCCCCTCGATCAGCCCGCGATAGCCGCGCCACAGCGGCAGCCGCCACATCGCGTCCGCCTCTTGCTGCGACGCCCGCATCAGATCGGCGGCCAGTGCATCGTCCTGCGTGAAGAACGGCGGCAGATCGAACCCCGTCGCCACGCGCGCCGCGCCCGTCAGCGTCGCCATGCAGATCAACAGGTCCGGCGCTTCCGCATCCGCATCCGCCAACGCATCCGCAAGCACAAGCCGCCCCTCGGCGTCCGTATTCCCGACCTCAACAGTCAACCCCTTGCGGCTCTTCAGAACATCGCCGGGCCGATAGGCATCGCCCGAAACGCTGTTCTCGACCGCCGGAATCAAAACGCGCAGCGCAATCGGCAGCTTCGCATCCATCACCATGTGCGCAATGCCAAGCACCGCGGCCGCGCCGCCCATGTCCTTCTTCATCGTCAGCATCGCGCTCGACGGCTTGATGTCCAGACCGCCGGAATCAAAACACACACCTTTGCCGACCAGCGTGACGTGCGGATGTTTGTCGTCGCCCCACTTGAGCTCGATCAGCCGCGGCAAACGCGGCGAGCCTGCGCCGACCGCCCAGATCATCGGGTAGTTGCGCTCGATCAGCGCCCGCCCCTCGACGACGGAAAAGCGCGCCCCATGATCGCGCGCCACCCCTTCGGCCGCCTGCGCAAGTTCGGCCGGCCCCATATCGCTCGCCGGCGTATTGACGAGATCGCGTGCCAGAAACAGCCCGTGCGCGACGCGCGTCGCCTGCGCCTTGTCGGCATCGCCCGGCCAAGCAAGCACGGGCCGCGCCTTCGCACGATCCTGCGCCTTGTAGCGGGAGAACGAATACGCCCCCATCGCCCAAGCCAGCGCCAACGTCGTCCCAATCACTCCGGGCGGCGTGAGCGCGAACGCATAGGTTCCGTTTGGCAGTTGCGACGACAGCGCCGCATACACAAAGGGATCGTCATCGGCGCCCACGCCGAACACGACGCCCGCGACGCCGCCCTCCGCACCGGGCAACAACTGGATCTTGCCCGCACCCGCGGCGAACCCGGCCGCGCGCAGCCATTTCGCATGCCGCTCCAACGGACCGGCCAACGCGCTTTCCAGCGTCGCTTGGCTGACGGCATAGATTGGGACGGCGTCTTGGCTCGAAGCCGCAAACAATTCGCTGATGTTCATGGACCGGTCTGCATAGGTGGAGAACGGGCGACCTTACCCGCTCACGCGCATGTACGGCAACGCCGCCTAGCGCGCCTGTGGAAGGGCGATCGCGACCATGGCCAGAAGCGCAATCGCCGACGCGAAATAACCTACGACCGCATTCACGGCCACCGCGCTGAAGACCAGAAGCACAAGCGCTGCGCCGATCAACATCACCGCCGCCGCCCGCGCGATCGCTCCCGCGCCGCTTTCATGCATGCGCCAGCACAAGATGCCCGCCGCAAACAGCAACGCCGCCATCGCCGGCGGCACCATCGGCTTAATCTTGAGCCGAAGCCCCAAGGCATCGCTGACGATCATGGCGCACACGAGCCCGATCGCCACGATCTGCGCCAGATTAAGCGCCAGGAACGCGCGCCGCATACCCAATTGAACCAGCGTCCGGTGTTGCCAAATCGAAATCGCGATCGCGCTTAGCGCCACGACGGCCGCGACGTTCGCAATCATCAGCACGGTGCGCGGCTTCGTACCGATCACGGTGATGTTGCCGAACGTGTCCCATTGAATTACGAGGCGCTGCGGAAGAATTCCGTAATAGTGCGAGACCAGCGCCGTCGGCACCAACCCCAGAACGATCATAACGAGATAGCTGACAAGCGGCTGCCGTGCGCCCCCGCCCGCCACAGCGCCTATCGTCCCGCTTCGGCGTAGAAGCGCTGCGCCCCGTCATGCAGCGGAAGCGGCAGGTTCTCCGCCGCCTTGGCGACGTCGATCGTGCGCGACCACTTGCCCAGCCGCAGCAACTCCGCCCGGTTTGCCGGATTCCACAGCGACCGCAAAATGCCCTGCACGACATCGGAGGGCATCGACTTATGCACCAGCCACAGGCTGGCGACGTTCAAGGTCGCAACCCGCCGCGACGCGCGATACGTGTCCTCCGGCAAATCCGCCTTGCTCAGCATCGGGTGTTTCTTGGCGAGCGCCGCGATCGTAGCCGAATCAAGACCGACGAGGCGCGCCTGCCCGCGTCGCACCAAGCCGTCGACAAGATTGATCGGCGCAACCCCGATAACGAAGAACGCATCGATCTTCCCGTCGCGCAGATCGCGCGCCGCCTGCTCGGCCGTTTGATAGGACAGACGCAACCGCCGCGTCGGCAAGTTCGCAGCCGCCAGAACGGCGCGAACCGTGTGGTTGGTCGCAGCTTTGTTGGAATCGATCCCAACGCGCTTGCCGGCAAGATCGGCGAACGTCTTGATGCGCGACTTCGAGCTGACGACGAGATGCAACGTCTCGTCATGCAGCCGCGCGATCACGCGCAAATTCTTAAGAGGTCCGTTCTGCACGAACGGCCCTTCGCCCGCGAAGGCGGCAGCCGCGATATCGGCCTGGACGATCGCCGACTTTACGCGCCCGGCATTCACATACACGGCGTTCACAATCGACCCGCTGGACGAGCGTGTCGTCGCGATAAGCCCTTCCGGCCCGCAGACGCCGGTGACTTCACATCGCGCCAAACCCGGCGGGTTGCTGATGATCCGTGCGATCGCCTCGCCGACGCGGATATACGAGCCCGACACCGGACCGGTCGCGATCTGGAACGAGATGCGTTGCGTCTCGGGAGGCGGCGTTTGCGCGAGTGTAGGCGCAATGACGAGGCCGGCGACAACAGCGACCAGCGGGCCGACAAGCCAGCGCGCGCTTTGCATCACGAATGCGACCCTCACCTCATCGCGAAGTTATACGCGCACGCTTCCGCGTCGGGAAGCATCGGTAACTCGCTATTATGCTTAAACATTTGTTATCCGCTTTGAGGCGAAATGAGGGCGCGTTCAACTTGCGACCCGTCTGCCCATTTGCGTGACCGGCCGCTTCGATTCTAAAGCGAGGGTAACTCCAATGGGCCTCTATTCGAGCCGCGACCTCTTGCGCTCAGCAAGCAAGATTGCGATCGCCGCGGCAACCGCCGCCGCCCTGGCGGGCTGCGGCGGAACGACCACCTTGGCACACGACGACAACGCCGACCGCGCCGCCGCAGCGCTCGAAAGCGCCGCGCCCGACACGCAAGACTTCGTCGGCGGCGCGGCCTACTGGGGCGCCAAGTATGAGGCGAACCGCGAGGATGTCGGCGCCGCGCTGAATTTCGCCCGCAATCTCCGCATGATGGGCGGCGCGCGCCAGGCTGTCGCAGTCCTCAAAGAGATCGTCATGAAAGCGCCGGACGACGCCCGCGTGCTGGCGGAGTACGGCAAAGCGCTCACCGCCGCCGGCCGCGCCAAGGATGCCCTGCCCTTCCTCTCCCGCTCGGCGCAGATGAAGGGCGACGACTGGACGACGCTGTCAGCCTATGGCGTGGCGCTCGACCAGACCGGCAGCCACGCAACCGCACGCGAAATGTATCAAGCCGCGCTGACCCTCTCGCCGAACAACGCTGTCGTCGAAAGCAATCTGGGCATGTCCATGATGCTGGACGGCCGCATCGATCAGGCCGAGGTCACCTTCCGCCGCCTGGTGGCCCGCCCCGAAGCGACGGCGCAAATGCGCCAGAACCTCGCGATGGTCGAGGCCCTAAAGGGCAACGTCGTCGAAGCTGAGCAGTTGGCCCGCGAAGACCTGCCGCCCAGCGAAGCGACCAACAACATCGCGGTGCTGCGCCAGCTCGACGCCCGCAACGCCAAGATCAACGTCCAGGAGCTGCCGCCGCCGGCGCCGCCCGCCAAGACCTCGGCTGCTCCGGCCGCCGCGCCCGCGATCGCGACGGTGGAAACGCCCGCGCCCAAGAGCGCAGAAGCCGCCGCCCCCGTTCCGGCCGCAGCTCAGCCCACAAAGGCAAAGCTCCCCGCCCACATGATGGCGCCGATCGCCGACGACGGTGACGCAATGGCCCCCACGCCGGCGGCGCCCGCCCCAGCGGTTGAAAAGTCTGCGCAAGCGGCCCCCGCCACGCAGGAAACCACCGAAGCGCCAGCCGCTCAGCCCGCGCCGGAAGCAAAGCCTGTGGCGTCGAATCAAGCGACCGGAAAGCCGACGCCGGTGCTGCGCAAGACCTACGACGTCTACCGCCGCTCCTCGGCCGTCTCGGTCGCGAACGCCGCTCAGTAAGCCGGATCAAACGAACCAAAGGCCGCATCCTTCGGGATGCGGCCTTTTTTTTGTTGCCCAAAACGGCCCTAGGGAACCGCGCAAAAAGAAAGGCCCGAAGTCGCCTTCGGGCCTCTCCTTTGAGATTTCCTTCGACGTTTAGAGCGCCATGATCTTGATCGACGCCGGCCCCAAGATGACGACGAACAGCGCCGGCAGGAAGAACACGATCATCGGCACCGTCAGCTTCGCAGGCAGCGACGCCGCCTTCTTCTCGGCTTCCATCATGCGCATTTCGCGGTTTTCGAGAGCCATAACGCGCAGCGCCGTGCCCAGCGGCGTACCATAGCGTTCCGCCTGGATCAGCGACGTACACACGGCGCGCACGCCCGGATGCGCGCACCGCTTGCCGAGATTCTCGTAAGCCTGCCGGCGATCCGGCAAGTACGAGAGCTCAGCCGTCGTCAGCGCAAATTCCTCGGCCAGTTCCACAGACTGGCTACCGATTTCGGACGCAACTTTGTTGAAGGCCGCTTCGACCGACATACCGGACTCGACGCAAATGAGCAGAAGGTCCAGCGCGTCGGGGAACGCCTTCAAGATCGATCCCATGCGCTTGTCGATGATGTTCTGCACGTAGAGGTCGGGCAGATAGAAGCCTGCGAACGCGCTGCCGAACGCGATGCCGACTTTGCCGATCGGCGGCAGATTGTACTTCGACAGGAAGAACAAATAGACGATCGTCGCGAAGAACACGATGAACGGCATCACGAACCGGAAGAACATGAAGGCATAGATCGCCGCTTGGCCGCGATAACCGGCGCGCGCCAGCTTTTCCTTCGTGTTCGGCGATTCCAAGATGTTGCGCAGGTTCAGCTTTTCGATCGTCTGCTTCATGAAGCCGACGGGCGTCGAACGCAGGGTCGCCGTGGACCCCTTCTTGCTGTTCAAGGCCTCGCGCTGAATACGCCGCAGTTCCTCGCGCCGCGTAGCCACGCTTTTCAAGCGCGCCGCCAACTTGTCGCCGGCCAGCAGCGGGTAGGCCAGCGTCAGGATCGTCGCAAACACGGCGATCGCCGCCAGAACCGAAACAACGAGCTCTCGATTGAAGAGCAGGTCGATATATTTCATCATCGGACCGTTCCCCTCAATACTTGAAGCTGATCATTTTCTTCATCACGAAGATGCCGCACGCCATCCACGAGCCGCAGCACAGCAGCAGGAAGTTGCCGAAGCGATCCGTGAACAAAAGCGCGATATAGTCGGGCGTCGTCGCGTACACGAGGCCCATGACGACCACCGGCAGCGAGCCGATGATGCCGGCCGACGCCTTCGCTTCCGACGACAATGCCTGGATCTTGCCGTGCAGGCGCTTGCGGTCGCGCAGCACGCCCGACAAGTTGCCCAACGCTTCCGACAAGTTACCGCCGGTCTTTTGCTGAATGGTCAGCACGATCTGAAAGAAGTTCACTTCCGGGATCGGCATGCGGTCGTACATGCGCTTCAGGGCGTCTTCCAACGTGACGCCCACTTTCATGCTTTCGATGATCTGCCTGAACTCGGGACCGACCGGCTCGCCGGATTCGTGGGCGATGATCTTCAGACACTCGTTGAGCGGAAGGCCCGCCTTCACACCGCGCACGATCACGTCGATCGCGTTGGCGAACTCCTTCGTGAACGCTTTCTTGCGGCGGTTGATCGTGAAGCCAAGCAACCAGCGCGGCAGACCGAACCCCACGGCAAAACCGATCCCGATCGCGACATACCACGCATAACCTAAGAACAAGAACGCGCCGATTGTCACCACGCCGACGCCGATCGTAATGAAGTGGAACATGCGCGCATCGATGTTCCAGTCGGCCTGCTCAAGCATGGCGCCGAGCGTCGGGCGTTGTTTGACCGCTTCGGCTTTGCGGTCGATCTCCTTGAGCGTCTCCTGCACTTGCTTGCGACGCTTGGCTGTCGACTCGCCGCCGGTGTCGGCGGTGACTTTACCGGTCGCCCTTCCCGAGCCCCGCGAAACGGACGCGACGCGCTTGCTGGTCTTCTCCGAGTCGCTGGCGCCCAGAAACGCGAATGCGACCCCGGCGACGGCCAGCGCCACGGTGAGCGCAATCGCCATCAGAATGAGTGTTGATTGATCCATAGCGGCGTCATGGAGCTTGTTCGCTCCACCTCCCTACTTTGCGGCCGCCGCTTCGAGTGCCTCGAGCAGCTCTTTCTCGCGATTGTAATAGCGCGCGCGTTCCCAAAACGCCGGCCGCGAAATGCCGGTTGAAATATGCCGGCCCTTGACGCGGCCGGATTCGTCTTCGCCCGTGATCTCGTACAGGAACAGATCCTGCGTGATGACCACGTCGCCTTCGAGGCCGATGACTTCCGTGATGTGCGTGATGCGGCGCGACCCGTCGCGCAGACGCGCGGCCTGCACGATGACGTCGATGGCGCCCGTCACCATTTCGCGGATCGTCTTGGACGGCAAATTGTAGCCGCCCATCGTAATCATGGATTCCACGCGTTGAAGAGCTTCGCGCGGAGAGTTGGCGTGGAGCGTGCCCATCGAGCCGTCGTGACCCGTGTTCATCGCCTGCAGCAAGTCGAAGGCCTCGGGTCCGCGGACCTCGCCCACGATGATCCGTTCCGGACGCATACGCAGACAGTTCTTGACCAGATCGCGCATCGTGATCTCGCCGGTACCCTCAAGGTTCGGCGGGCGCGTTTCCAGTCGCACCACGTGCGGCTGCTGCAGCTGAAGCTCGGCCGCGTCTTCGCAAGTGATGACGCGCTCGTCGATATCGATGAACGCCGTCATCATATTGAGCAGCGTCGTCTTGCCCGAACCCGTACCGCCGGAAATCAAGACGTTACAGCGGCAGTTGCCGATGATGTCCAGAACCTTGCCGCCTTCCGGCGAGATCGATCCGAACCGGACCAGATCCGCCATCTTCAGCTTGTCTTTCTTGAACTTACGAATGGTGAGCGTGGGCCCGTCAATCGAAAGCGGCGGCGCGATCACGTTCACGCGGGAACCGTCGGGCAAACGCGCGTCGCATATCGGCGACGATTCGTCGACGCGGCGGCCGATCTGACTCACGATGCGTTGGCAGATGTTCATCAGCTGCGCGTTGTCGCGGAAGCGGATGTTGGTCAGCTGCACTTTGCCGCTGACTTCGATGAACACGCGTTCGGCGCCGTTGACCATGATGTCGGCGATGTCGTCGCGCGCCAGCAGCGGCTCAAGCGGACCGTACCCCAGAACGTCGTTACAGATGTCGCCCAGGAGCTGTTCTTGCTCCGCGATCGACATCACGACGTTTTTGATCGCGATGATTTCGTTGACGATGTCGCGAATTTCCTCGCGCGCGGATTCGGCGTCGAGCTGCGCGAGCTGCGCCAGATCGATCGTGTCGATCAGCGCATTGAAAATCGTCGTCTTGATTTCGTAGTACTGCTCCGACCGGTTGTCGACGGTGATCGGCGGAGGCGCCGGCGGCGCCTTCGGCGAAGCAGCGGGTGGCGGCGGTGCAGCCGACTTCGCGGCCGCAGGCGGAGGCGCCGCGGTGGTCTTTGGCCGCGGCGGCGCTGCTTCACCTGCTCCGGGACGCTTACCGAACATAGGTTATCAGGCCTTCTTGCGCCTGAGGAAGTCGAAGCTCAGTTTGTTGGAAGGCTTGGCATCGACGCGCGGTTCGCGACCCGTCAGCTTCTGCGCCAGTTCGCGGAAGCCCTGTGCCGCGCGCGACTGCGCGTTCAACTCGCCGACCATCTGTCCGTTGTTGCCCGCCGTCGCAAACGTCTGCGGATCGAACGGCAGCACCAGCGCGGGCTCGGCGCCCATCGCCTCGGCGAAATCTTTCACCGGAATCTCCGGACGGCGCGGAATGCCGACCTGATTCAGCACCACCTTGAGCGGCTTGTCGTTCGGACGCGACTGATTGAGCAGGTCGTAGATGTTCTTGCCGTTGCGCAAGCTCGCGAGGTCCGGCGTCGCCGTCACGACGATTTCGTCGGCCGACGTCAGCACCTGTTTCACCCACGGCGCCCATACGTGCGGAATATCGACGATCACGCACGGCGCGGCCTGACGCACGACGTCAAGCACCGCTTCTACCGCTTCCGGCGGGAACGACGCTTCACGGTCCAGCTGCGCCGGTGAAACGAACAGGCTGAGCTTCGACGTATGCTTGATCAGCAAGCGGTCCAGAAGCACGTCGTCCAGACGATCCGGGCTGGTGAGCGCTTCCGCGATGCCCTGCCCCATGTCCTGGTTGAAGTCGAGACCGGTGGTGCCGAACGGCACGTCGAGATCGACGATGGTGGTAGCGATCAGCAGATCCTCCGCGATCGCCCATGCCGTGTTGTGCGCGACCGTCGACGAGCCCGTGCCGCCGCGTGCGCCGACGAAGGCGAAGACCTTGCCGACCGGCGCCGTCGCCGGACCGTGATAGAGCGACGCGATGGCCTCGATCACCTGCAGGGGATTGAGCGGCGCCACCAGATATTCGTTGACGCCCTGGCGGATCATTTCGCGATACAGCGTGATGTCGTTCGACCCGCCGATCACGACGACCTTGGTCCCCGGATCGCACACATGCGCAAGCTTCTCAAGCTCGTTCAGGATCGACGCGCCCGTTTCGCGGGTCTCGACCATGATGACGTTCGGCGTCGAGGAATCCTGGAAATACTCAACCGCGCCGAAGACGCCGCCCATGTGGACGGTGAGATGCGCCTTTGCAAGCCTGCGGTCCTGGCCGGCCCGCTGGATGACCGCGCCGGTATCCGGATTCTCGCAGAACGCGTGGATCGAAATACGCGGAACCGGACGGTCTTGCACCGAGGCGCCGAACGGCGCTTCGGGTTTATCTGGAGCGTTGGATCTGCTCATCGAAATTTGGCTCCTAAGCGCTTTCGCTCTCGTTAGTTGGGCGCAACGGTGCTGACTTTCCCGCTGTCGGCATCAGATTCGTCTTGCGTGCGTGTCGGCATGCCCGCGCGGTATTTCTCCATGACGGTTCCGCGACGCATCGCGTCGGCTGGATCGCTCGTGCGCGGTTCAATCAGATCGCGGGGATCGGCGACGATCGCCGCGAAATTGTGCTGCGTCGAACAGCCGAACTCCGGCCACGGCAAATTGCGCGGCGTGAAGCCCAAATTCTCCGACCAGTTCCCGCCACACTCCGCCGCATTAGCGACATAGGTGACGAAGCTCAGCGTAATCGGCGCCTGATTGTCGCCGTCGGCCGGCCTGTAAGACGTGTACTGCACTGAGCCCTTTTCGACGCCGTGGGCCGCCAGCATCTTCTTGATCTGCCCCAGCGCCGCCGTCGCCGCCGCTTGGTTCGGCGTGTTGGTGGGCGAAGCTGCGTTCAGCATGCCCTGGCCCCGCGCCTTCCACTGTTCGACGAAGGCGCGCACGCGCTGATCCTCGCCGCGGCCCAAAGCCTGCAGACCGTCGTCGACCTTGACCACCAACGTCGCGACTTGCGGTTCCACCGTGATCGGGTAGGCCGCCTGGGTGTCGACCAGCTGGCGCCCGCCGTTGGTCAGCGGCGGACTGGTGCACGCGCTGGCCGCGATGCCGACGAAGCCCAGGGTGATGGAGAGAGCGATGCGGTTCATGACGGTCATCCTAAGCTTTCGGTAATTTCCAAATTGTTGCTTTGGCTCATCGACAGCGTTAGCGAACGATGAACCCGACAGGCCCTTTCAGCGAACCTTGGGCCGGCGCCCCCTTGTTTCCGTAGACGGCGTTCAAGCGCGACAACAAAACGCTCTCCGCATCGCTCGGCGCGACAAAGCCGTCCGTCGGCGCGGCCAGGTTCCTCGGCGACGTCGCTTCCACCAGATACGGGGTCACGATGACGACCAGTTCCGTCTCGCCCGACTGGAAGTCGCGGCTCTGGAACAAGGTGCCCAAGATCGGCAGGTTCTTCAGACCCGGGATGCCGTCCAAATTCTGCTTCATCGTCTGCTGCAGAAGGCCGGCCATCACCATGCTGCCGCCCGAAGGCAGTTCGACCGTCGTTTCCGCGCGGCGCACGCGCAGGCCCGGGATCGTGATGCCGGGGATCTGGACCAAGTCACCGTCGCCGTCGACGCCGAGGCCGCCTTGGCTGACGAACGAGTTCTCACCCGTGATTTCCGATACTTCCGTCGAGATGCGCAGGCTGATGCGCCCTTCCGACAGCACGACCGGGGTAAAGCCCAAGCCCACGCCGAACGGCTTGAACTCGATCTGCACGTTGCCGTCGCGGTCGCGCGCCACCGGCACCGGGAACTCACCGCCGGCAAGGAACTTCGCCGACTCGCCCGACACCGCCGTCAAGTTCGGCTCAGCCAAGGTGCGGATCAAACCCGAACGCTCGAACGCCTTCAGAATGGCCTCGACCGAGTTGCCCGCCTTCAAGCTGCCGAAATTGAAGCTCTGCGAGGTCGAGAGCGCCTGACCCAACAGCGAGAAGGGATTCGAGCTCGCCAGCGTGATCGGCAGGTTCTTGCCCACGTCGAACGCCGCGCCGAAATCGACGCCGAACTGCTTGGCCAGCGTGCGCTGCATTTCCGCGACCCGCACGCGCACCATCACCTGATCGCCCCCGCGAATGCCCACGCGGCTGACCACGGAGTCCGGACGCACCGGCTTGCCGGGATCGGTCACATAGCGCATCGCGATCTGGCGCGCCGCTTCCGCGTCCGACGGTGTCTTCACCGAGCCGTTTAAGACGACGTTATCGTTGATGGTTTCGACCGTAACGTCGGAGCCTTTGACGTTGCGTTCAATGATGCTCTTCAGCTCCGGCATGTCGCGCTCGACCCGGATCTCCAGGTTCAGAAGCTGCTTACCGCTCGCCGTGAAGAAGAACGCGTTCGCCGGACCGGCAGCCATGCCGACGACGTAGACCTGGCGCGGCGTACGCACCACCGCATCCACCACCGCCGGATTCGAGACGAGCACATCGCGCGCGTCCTCCGGCAGCTCGATGATCACGGCCTTGTTGATGCCGAGATTGAGGTGATGCGACTGCGGCCCCGTTCCGCCCGCGCGAATGCGCAGCTTCTGCGTCGGCTCCGGCCGCGCCACGCGGTCTTTGCCGTCGCCGTCGGCATGAGCCGGCAAACACAAGCCGGCGGCAAGCGCGGCGATCGTCAGAAGGCGGAATAGCTTCATGGCTTCACCCATTACTCTTTCGCGTTTGTGGCCGTCTGGCTCGGAATGCCGAAGCGCAGGACCACAACGCGGTCCTCTTCTTCGCCGCCGAGCCCCTTGGCGCTCACTTGATCGTCTTGGCTTCGTTGATCCGATTGCGTCAGCGAGCGTAGCGACAACGACAGGTCGCCCATCGCTTCGGCCAGCGCCAACACTTCGGCCTGCTGCGCCGAGAGCTCCAACGTCGCCGTCTTGCCGACGATCGTCTTCGACTCGCCCTCTTCCGTCGATGTCTGGTCGACTGCCAGAACGCGCACGTCGCGCAGCACCGTCGCCGCGCGATAGGCTGGAATGCCCATCTCGTTGTTGCCGAGCTTGCGCGTCATGATCACGTCGACGCGGTCGTTCGGCAGAATGAAGCCGCCGGCGCCGCGATCCGTCGTCAGCTTTACGCCAACCGCTCGCTTGCCCGGCGTCAACACCGCCGCCAGAAAGCCCGCGCCGTCCGACTTGATCACCTTTTGGCTCGTCACCGGCTCGCCGTTCGCCAGCGGAACACGCGCGACGGAGCCTTCCGTCATATCCTCAAGCGCCTGCGGCGCCGTATGCTTGGAAACGAAGGTCGGATCGACTGCCGCTTTCGGCCAGCCTTGCCACTTCAGGTCGCCCGGCATGACCTTGGAGCCGACTTCGATCGCCTTCGAGGCGACCAAGATCTCGGTCATGTCCATATTCGTCGCAGCGGTGGCCTGGTTCTGCCCGCCCATCAAACCGCGCGCCAGAAATGCGGCGAGACCAGCGGCGCCAAGCGCCGCAACAAGTATGAGGATCCGCGTCAAATTCATGGCTTTCTCTCCTGACCCCTGCCCATCTGCCCGTCTTTTCCTGAAGTTCTATCGCCCAAGTCTCAAGCTATGGTTAATTCTGTAAGCACGGATTTAACGTCGGACGAACAATGCGGGCGGCGTGTCTCATTCGTCCGCTTGCTGATGATCAGTACGCGGCATTCGCGAACAGCCGCGTTGCCGGAAGAACGAGGAGCCCGCCGGCCGCGATCGCAATCCCGTAAGGAATGCCCGCGCCGCTCATCGTTAGATGTTGAAAGCCGTTGATGCGCCAGGTCACGCCGGCGCGCGCCAGATAGCGCAGGCCCATGAGCAGAAACGCAAGCACCCCGCCCGCAAGCGCCACCGCGAACACATAGAAGCCGAAAGCCGAGGCCCCCACATAAAGCGAGATCGCCGCAAAGAGCTTCGCGTCGCCCCCGCCGATGAACCCGCCGGCGAAGAGCGCGACGCCCACGAGAAGCGCGGCAAACCCGACCGCAAAATGAATGCCCGTCTCGGCCCAGCTTAAGCCCGCGAAAAACGCGACGGCCGGAAAGAGCGCCAAGAGCACGAGCGAGATCCAATTCGGGATGGTAAGCGTCGCGGCGTCGTAGACGGCGCCCGCGATCATCGCTGCGCCGACGAGCGTCAGCAAAACCGGTTCGATCATGGCGCGTCGAAACTCCACCCGCATTAAGCGCGGGATGAAGCCTACGGCCCCCCCCTTACCGGGTACTTAAGCAACGGCCCGATGCACTGAAACAAAAACGCCAGCCCCATGAACATAGGGCTGGCGTTTAACTCCGAAACGGGGGAGAGGCCTTTCGGCCCCTCCCGCGAACGCCCTATTAGAGGGCGCCCGCAACCGTCGTGAACGTATCGTTGACGGCGCCACCAGCGCCGGTCACCGCACCGATGATCACAACCGCGATCAACGCCGCGATCAGACCGTATTCGATGGCCGTCGCGCCCGATTCATTCTTCAAGAACTTAGTCACAAAGCGGCTCATTGAGGCCTCCTTCAATTGACACCACTGCACCGTTTACCCGCACGGCTTCTCTGAGCCGCTCGCGCAAACAGGGGCAGCTTAGGGAGGTGCGCTTAACAAGATATTAAAATGACAGTATTCGAAGCCAAGGATGCAGAGTTGGAATAGAAAAACCGTTGTTGTCACTAATAATAGGTTATCAGAAACAAGCAAACTGAAGCAATGCACGCGACTATGTTCCAAAATCGGACACCGCCTCGTCTGAGAATCGCGCCGACACCCGCAAATAGGGTTCAGACATCCTTAATCGCTTTGCGCCACCCTCCGAACGCACGAACCGACACTCGGAGAACGTCATGTCCGCTTTTCGCGCCGCACTTCTGACTGCCGCCGCGATTTCCTTCCTTCCCGTCGCGGCACAAGCCGACGACGTCGCGCAGCGTCCGCAAATGCGCGTCGACTACGACCAAGCAGCGGTCGTAAAACTCGATCGCGCCGCCAAGACCGTCGTGGT
Organism: Alphaproteobacteria bacterium; assembly: GCA_016792645.1. GTDB lineage: Bacteria > Pseudomonadota > Alphaproteobacteria > Micropepsales > Micropepsaceae > SZUA-430. Next base: position 20,418 of record JAEUMM010000410.1, read on the forward strand.
CGGCAATCCTCTGATCGCGGACGCTTTGCTGGTCAGCGACAAGACCGTCTACGTTCAGGGCCGCATGTTCGGCAACACGAACATCATCGCCATCGACAGCGACGGCAACGAAGTCCTGAACACCTACGTCACCGTCGGCGCCCCGCTGACCCAACAGGTCACGCTGTACCGCGGCCCGATCGGCCAGCAGAACATGGCCTGCGCACCGCACTGCGAGCGCACGGTCACGCAGGGCGACAAGCAGATGCAGGACATGTATCAGGACGCCGACAAGAAGGTCGAAGTCTCCAGCAAGTCCGCCGAACTCGCTGCGCAGCGCCGCTGATCGCACGAACAATCTCCTGAAATGGAAAGGCCCGGCAGTCACCTGCCGGGCCTTCTTCTTTGCGCGCCTCGCGTCTCGCTTACTGGCTGAGACGCAGGTTCGACAAGTCCTGGGCGATCGCCTGGAACACAGGCGTCAGCTCAGCGGCCGTCGGCGAGTCGAAGTACAGCGACGGGTCCGTCGCGCAGTTGCGCATCAGGTTCTGCGAGCGTGACGAATTCTCCATCAGAAGAATCGTGTAGACACGGATGCCTTGCTCCTTGATGCGGTTGCACACGAGCTCCGTCCGATCGTCGAGTTCAAGCTCCGCGGCATTGCCGCTCGTGGTGCCGAGCTGGGCGCGAATGAGGTAGTTGAACGCCGTATACGATGACTTGTGCCACGTATTGTTCGTCGGGATGGTATTCACGCCGTCGGTCATGAACACCATCGCTTTCGTCCACTCGGGGTCGCCGTAGTCGACGCCTTCGGTATAGGGCGCCGTCGGCGACAACACGCGCCAGCCCCAGCTCGCCCCGAGACTGATGTGCGTATTGCCCGTCGTGACCATGCCGTTGACGTATTGCTGCACTGTCAGCTTGTTGTTCGTCAGCGGCAGGATCTTCTGCAGATTGCAGTCCTTGTTCGGGTCGGTCTTGTTCTGACCCGAGTACTTTTGGTAGCGGCGCAGACGCGTGTCTTGGTTGCCGGTCGTACCGTCGGAGACATACGTCGTGTAACCGCTATAAGCGCTCGAGTCCGGCCCGTCCGGTTCGAAATAAGGCACGAATCGCGTGTCCGGCGTACCTGCGCTTGGTGCGTCATCGGTCTCTTCGTAGCCGTTTGGACGCGCTTCCATGCAACCGCCCCAGCTCTTGTTGCTCATCGTCGTCCACACCTGGAACGCATAGCGATTGTTGGCGAAGTTCAGTCGCGCGGTTGAGCTGTTGCCGGTGGAGTCCATCCAGCCGTTGTTCAAAAACATCGTCGTGTCGACACGAACGGTCTGCGAGAACGGGACCAGCGCCATCTTCAAATGCGACGGCGTGTTCTGTTCGCCGAACAAAATGCCGATGAGCTCATTGGTTGCGCTCTTAAGCGCCGGCATCTTGCCGGATTCCGCCATTGAGCCCGTGTTGTCGAGCACGAGCGCGATCTCAAGCCCCTTCGATTCGCGCGTCACTTCGACGTTCACGCTGACGTCTAGGTAGTAAATGCCGAACAGACCCATGAACGCCGTATCAATGCGCGCAGACCCCGACACATTGACGAGATTGTTGCCCGCGGCAGTGACGCTCAGCGCCGTCACGGTGCCGAGCTCTTCGTCCGGGTAGTTCGCGTAGAAGAATTTTTGCGCCTTCGCCGTCATTTCGGCTTCCGAAAGACCGACCGTACCGCCGACCGCAAGGCCGGCCGCGTCCAGCGCTTCGCCGAGTCGCATCTTCACGACCATTGCGCGCGTCAAATCGACGGCCGACCCGACCGCAGCCAGCGAGGGCAGCAACGCGAGCGCGTAGATCATAGCGACGTTGCCCCTATTCGAGGCGCGGAACTTACAAGCCACCGCGCGCAAAGCGCGAGTGATCGAGCGCATCATGATATTCGCTCCTACCATTGAACCCGTGACGAGACAGCCCTTGAAGCGGGCTTTTGGACGCTTTGCCTGGAACACTGAGCGCGAAGGTTTAAGGAATCGTGAATCACTGGCGAAGCGTAAATAAAGTGCGAATGCCGCGACACGTTTCGGTAAAAAAGTATCGACGGCGTTAGGACATTATTCAGCACAATCCAAATTCACGCTCTCCGGCGAGCGGTCCGTAGTGATAAACGCTTGGGGTTGATCGTGTAGTCTGCGCCACGAACGCGTGCCTTTCTGCGCGCCGGACAAAAGGAGGGAGCGCCATGCTTCTGCTGCCGCGAACGATGCTGTTCCTCAGCCGCTTTAAACGCGCGAAGAGCGGCGCCACCGTGATCGAATTCGCGATGGTCGCCATGCCGTTCTTCCTTTTGCTCTACGCCATCTTCGACGTCGCGCTCATCTTCTTTGCCTCGACGACGCTGGAGAACGGTCTGGTCGCCGCCGCGCGCCAGATCCGCACCGGCGAGGCCCAAGCCGCGAACATGTCGGCCGCACAGTTCCGCACCCTCGTGTGCAACCAGATTTCAATGCTGCTAGGTTGCGACGCGCGCCTTGGCCTCGATGTCCGCAAGTATTCCGGCTTCGGCAACGTCCAGTTCCCCGCCGCGCTCGATGACAGCGGCAATATGACCGGCAACCTGAGCTTCGATCCGGGCGCGCCCGGCGACGTTGTCGTCGTGCGCGCTTTCTACACTTGGCCGATGCTCACGCCGACCGTCGGTACGCAATTCGTGAACATGGCCGGCGGCCATCGCCTGTTGGAGGCGACGATCGCTTTCCGTAACGAGCCGTTCAACGGCCCGATCGCAAACTGAGGTGATGCCATGATGCGTTTCATCAATCGGTTTCGGCGTTCTGATCGCGGCCTCGCGGCGATCGAATTCGCGCTGATTATTCCGGTCATGCTGTTCACGTTCTTCGGAATCGCCGAGATCGCGAATTACATCTTGGCCGCCCGCAAAGTCGCCAACGTTGCCTCCTCAGCGGCCGACTTGACCGCGCAGGACACGGTCATAGACGACGCCGAAATGGCCGACATAATGGGCGCGCTTGACGTCGTGTTGCGCCCGTTCGATCCGCAAGAAGCGCAGATCCGCATCTCCTCGGTCGTCGCCGACGACAACGGCGAGACGACGGTCGCCTGGAGTGACGCGCGCAACACCGGCGCCTACGCCGAAGGAACCCCCATCGACGTGCCCGACGACATTGTTCCCAACAACCAAGGGATCATCATGACCGAGGTGAGCTTCACGTACCGCACGCTCTTCGGCATGTATCTCAACGACGGCATGACCGTGAGCGACACATTCTATTTGAAGCCCCGCCGTTCGACGACGGTGCAGCGTCAATAGAGTCGCGAAACTTACGCACTCTTTACCTGTGCAGTTTAGCGTGCCGCTGAAATGACATTCAGCGGCACGTTTTCGTGTCGATGCGGGAGAAGAAGCAGACATGAACACCGCGCACGCAACGTCCACGAATACAAAGACGGCGCAGCAAAATTTCCCCCGCACGCTTAACGACGAAGCTCTCGAACTCGAAACCCTGCATCAAGGTCTGCGTCGCCACGTGACCGCGTGGCGCGACGCGAACGAGGCGGCGATCATGCGCCTCGGCGCCATGATGGCGCGCATCGACGCGATTCTGGAGCACGTCGAACGACCCCGCGCGTGATCTAAGCGCAACTCCCCTCGGGACTCCCCGTCCCTTAAACTACGTAAACGAATCATTAGCGCGGGCGGCTCGCCGCCGGGGGAACTGTGCGCACATTATCGTCGACAAGCCGCGCGCTCTGCGTAGCGGCCGCCATCCTTGCCGCAGCCCTGGTGCTGGGCGGCGCATATTTTGTCGGCTACGTGGGCGAGGTTCAGCGCGACCTGAAAGACCCCGCATCCCTACGCCGGCTGGCGGTAACCGAAATCGGAAAACTAGAAAAATCACTGGGTTACGCCGGATTCCTCAAGGCATATCGCAACTATCGGCTGACCGGCGATCCCGCTGCGCGTCCGCAGCTGACCAAAAACGCCGGCGAGGCCGCGCGCGCAATTACGGTGCTCAAGCAAATCTACGCCGGCGACCGGACCGCCGGCGAAGCGCTCGCCGAAGCGGCGGCCGTCACCGACACCTTCGCGCATATCGCCCGCATCGCCCCGCAATTAGGAGACGCGGCGTTGCGCGGCACGGCGGGCATGGACACGCTGAATTCTTTGCCGCAGGGCCCGCAGCTCGAGACGACGTATCTCTCGCTGCGCAGCGCCCTCGACCGCCTGCGGCAAGCCGACGTCGAACACCAGCTGGGCGGCGCCGCCGCGGCACTGAACTGGAGCCAGATGCTCATCATAGGCGCGCTGGCGCTGGTGGTGTTGGGTCTGATTATTGTGGCGGGACTGTTGCAGCTGGGAATCGTCCAGCCACTGAAATCGCTGGAACACAGCTTGGCATCCGTGGGCGACGGCGCCATCGGTCAAAAAATCTGGGGCACCGATCGCGAAGACGAATTCGGCGCTCTCGCCCGCGCCGGCGAAAAGGTCCGCCGCGGCCTCGCCGAGACAAGCGCACTGAAGACACTGGCCGACAAAGGCCAGTTGCACGTCACGCTCGACGGCAAGGCATCCGTCTTGTTCGAGAAATTGGTCGCCGACGTGTCGACCGCGACAGATGCGCTGAAAACCGCGTCGGCCGATATCCTGCGCATGCAAGATGACGGTCGCCGCCAATTCGAAACGACGGTGCAAAGGCTGACGCAATCGGGCGCGGGCTTCCAAGACGCCGCCAAAGCGCTGAACGCCGAAGCCACCGCCGCGATCGGCGACATTCGTCTCTCAAGCACAAGACTGGCCGAGGCCGCCGACGCCCGCGCGGCGCGCCTAGACGCAATCGCGACCCGTTTCGACGAGGGCGGTCGCGCGCTGGAACAATCCTTCAACGCCGCGAAGGACAAGGCGGACGCTGCGGCCGGCGAATTGTCGTCGTCCAGCGCCGTACTCAAACGCGTCGCCACCGACGCCCAATCGATCCAGGGCGCGTTCTTCACCGCCTGCGACAAGATTTCATCGGACGCCGCCAACACAACAGACAGCGTGCGAACACTGGCCGCACGCCTAAGCGACGCGATCGGTTCCGTCGATCAGCGGCTGACGCAAAAACTGGCCGGCCTCGACAATCTCGAACAGCATTTGACGCAAATCCTCGCCAAGCTTCACGAACGGGCCGGCGACACGGTCGCTGCGCTGAAGAACGCGACAAGCGCACTCGACGAACGCGGCGTTGCGGCCGAAGCGCGCATGACGCAGACCATTGCGGAATTCGAAGAAGTGCTGCGCCTCTTCCGCGACGACGAAACCGCGCTGCATCGATCGTCCGCGCAAACGGTTCTGGAAATGCGCGCCGCCCAGCGCACGATCGCAGGCACCGCGGAAACACAGTCTCAGCTTGCCGCCGCCATCGCCCGCCTCGACGCCGTCGCCGGCCAGCTCGAGCGCCGTCCCACCCCGGAAACCACCGCTGAGGCGCCGCAGATCCAGGCGTTGGCCAAGGCATTGCAAGATCAGGGCGAGACCATCCGAAATGAGATCCGCGAACTCGCTGTCCGCCTGACGGAAGACCGCCTGCTCGCCGGCGCCGACATGCCGTTCCTCGCCGTCAAAACGACCGACCACGCCGCGCCGCGGCAAACGATGACCCTGGCCGACGTGCCGGGCGCCGAGATCATGGCGCGCCTCCAAAATCTCGCCGCCGAAATGAATGCCGCTCAATCGCGGCTCGATCACGCACAATCGCTGAAGGACGCACTCGGTTCATTCGCATCCGAGGTCAAAACGCTCGCGGCGAACGCCGACCGTTCGGCGCGTCTAAAGAACATGGGCAAAGCCCTCGACCGGCACGCCGATGAAATCGAAACGCACGCCAAGGCCGTCGAACCGTCATCCGGCGCGCTACGCGGCGAAATCCATGCCATCACCAGCGAACTGCGCACCATCGCCGCCCGCGCGCAATCGAACACGGTCAAGGACGCCCCTGCCCTGCGCGAAGCCGCAATCGACCTCGGCGCCCGCGCGGAATCACTCTTCAGCTATTTTGAGAGCGCGCCGGCGATCGCACCCGACGAAGACGGCGATGAGCCCGCGCCGAACGCCGCCGACGCCGCCGCCGATTTGCAGGCGCTCGCGCAACTCATCGGCCGCCTCGAGGCGCGCGCCGAACATCTCTCGCAAGCCGCCATCGCCTCGCGCTTCAGCGAAATCAGCGACACCGCAAGCCCTGCCGAGCGCGAAGCGGGGTTGCGCGAAGTCGAACAAGCGACCGACGGCGCCGTCCACGCCGTCTTTGAGTCGATCGAGCGCCTGAACAACATCGCAGCCGCCCTCGCCCGCGCCGGCGAAGTCGAACGCCGCCGCCTCACCGGGCACTGACTAACGGATCGGCTGATGCCCAGGCAGGATCGCAAAAGGGTCGTGCCCGGGCCCTACGCCGCTGTCCTTGGCACGCGCACCGGCACCTTCCAAAGGTGACTTCGGCTTCAACCACCCCTTCTTCTTCGCGACCTCCTCCAGCGACATCGTCGTCGTGTCGGGTCCGAACAAAGCGCCGACATCGCCCCGACGGTTCAACGGATCGAGCGAACCCATATCGACGTTGCCGAAATCGGGCGGACACTCGCGCTTCGCGGCAACGCTGAGCGACGCGTCGTCGTTGCAAAGGTGCTTCCACACCGCCAGCGCCGGGTCGCCTTCGCGCTGCTGCCGCTCGGGCACGACCGCCGCCTCGCGCGGCCGAAACCGCGGTTGGGAGGTAATGATGTCGACCGGCCCAAACTTTTCGACGTCCGGCGGCGGCGGCATAAGCTGCGGCGCAAGCGCGACGATCTTAGGCTCGATCGGCCGCTCGCCCGGAAGTTGAAACGAGATCGACGCCGCCAACGCCCACAGCGCAAGCACGTGCAGCACCAAGGCGATCGCAACGCCCACGCCGAACCGCCCTCCGGCGGGCTGAGCGGCGAACGCTTCGCTGAAGGTCTGGTCCGAATTCACACGCCACCGCAACGACTTGGGCAGTCGTTAACATGATCTGGAATGGCTGCGGGGACAAGGAACAGGCGGGGGCGTGGATGCTGGGTTCATCCACGCCCGTTCCCATTCAGCGATGGGGGTCGCTGGTTGGCCGCCTACTTTGCCGGAGAGTCGGATGAATGGGGGACGACTCGGCCGGCGGGGGACTCGTGACCGGTCTTGGGGAAACCGGCTTACTAATGAGTCAAACGTTAGCGGCCATTCATTAACAAAATACTAATTGTAGGCGCCCCAAGGTTCGCGCTGTAGCTGCAGGCCGTAACGGCCGTTCGCCCCGCGGCAGAACTCAGCTGCGCAACCGAATTAATCCTTCTTGCGCCACAGAAGCGACCAGCTTGCCCTCGCGCGTGAACAAGCTGCCGCGATTGAAGCCGCGCGCGCCCGCCGCACTAGGACTGTCCTGCGCATAGAGCAGCCAATCGTCGAAGCGAAACGGATGATGAAACCACATCGCGTGATCGAGGCTCGCCGATTGCAGCCGCCCCGAAAACCAACTCACCCCATGCGGCAGCAAACACGTGTCCAGCAGCGTCATGTCCGACGCATACGCCAACACGCACTGGTGCATCGCGAGTTCGCTCGGCATCGTGCCGTTCGCTTTGATCCAAACGTTTTGGTGCGGCGCCGTCTTCGCCGGATTGATCAGATCGTCGGCCCGTTCGACAGGCCGCACTTCGATTGGATTGGGCCGCGTGAAGTGATCGCGCACCGCCTCCGGCAACTGATGCGCCAAGCGCTTGCGCCGCGTTTCTTCCGTCTCAAGCCCCTCAGGTCCCGCAACCTTCGGCGCATCGAACTGATGCTCGAGCCCAACCTCCGGCACCTGAAACGACGCCGACATGTTGAAGATCTGCTCGCCATGCTGGATCGCCACGACACGCCGTGTCGAAAACGTCTTTCCGTCCCGCGCGCGATCCACTTCATAGAGGATCGGCACCTTCGGATCGCCCGGCCTGATAAAATAAGCGTGAAGCGAATGACACACACGCTCTTCAACCGTGCGGTACGCCGCGACCAACGCTTGGCCCAAAACCTGGCCGCCGAACACGCGTTGCCAGCGATCCTTAGGACTTCCGCCCCGGAAAATATTCACTTCGATCGCCTCTAGGGCGAGCAGCTCGAGAACTTCTTGGATCGACCCGTTCATATTTCGCCACAATCACCCCATATGGGCACCAGTGGGCAGAGTTACGGGCTGGTGCCGCTAGAGCGCAAGTACGCGTTTTGGCGGTCTAAAGGGTTGGGCTGATGGATCTCGCTTACTTTCTAGGGCGCGCCTGGGATTTCATTCTCTGGTTCGCGAACATGGTCGTGGGCACGGTCGCCAACTCGATCTTCGGCGGCTGGAACGCAGTGCTGATTCTCGCCGCCGTAGCCTTTGTCCTCTTCATCCTCACCCGCGCCACCACACGACGCGACTCGGACGATTAGTCGAGCCGCTGCCCAAGCAGCTTCAGCTTCAAGAACGACGCGATCGCCGCGTTCTGTGCGTCGCGGTTCGACTTCTTCTGGAAGCCGTGCCCCTCGTCTTTGGCCAGGATGTACCAAGCCTCAGCCCCGTTGCCGCGAATGGCCTTCAGCATCTGCGCGGCTTCGGATTGCGGCACACGCGGATCGTTCGCGCCCTGGATGATCAGCATCGGCTTCTTGATCTTCGACACGTTGGTCAGCGGCGAAATCTTCTCCAGATACTCGCGCATCCGCGGGTCGCGCTCGTCCCCATACTCCGCGCGGCGCAAATCACGCCGATAGCCGCTGGTGTTGTTCAAGAACGTCGCAAAATTCGAAATCCCGACGACACTGATCCCCGCCGTCAGCCGGTCGTTGTATTCGATCATCGACGCATACGACATGAAACCGCCATACGATCCGCCATAGACGGCAACCCGCCGCCCGTCCAAATCGCCCTGCTTGCCGATCCAATCCAGCGTCGCGCCGATATCCTTCACGGAATCCATGCGCTTGTTGCCGTTGTCGAGCTCGACGAAATACTTGCCGTACCCCGTCGACCCGCGAACGTTCGGCGCCACGACCGCGATCTTCAACTCCTGCACCAGATACTGGATGAACGAATTGAAGTTCGGCCGGAACTGCGACTCCGGCCCGCCATGAATCGAAATCAGCACCGGGGCCCGCGCAACACCTTTGGGCTTATAGACGAACGCCGAAACCTTCCGCCGCTTGCCGTCGACCTCGTCGAACGTGTCGTACTCGACCAGCTCCGGCGCAACGAAGTCGGCTTTGTCCAACCCGCCGATCTCGCTGTCCGTCCACTGCACCGGCGGCCGCTTCGCCATATCCCAAACGAACACGTCGCGCCCGGTCGTCCCGTTCAGCGTAAAGCCAAGCCGCCGGCTATCCGGACTAAAACGCATGTTCTCGACTTCGCCGGGCGCAAGCTTCGGCCCCGCGGAAAGCTTCCCGCGCTTCGCATCCATCAGATAGAGCCGCGACGTCCCGCCCTCATTCACCGTCACCGCAAACGTCCGCCCGTTCGGCGACATCTCCATCGCCTCGACATCCCACGGCAGATTGTCCGTCAGAACGTCTTCGTCCTCGGTGTTGAGGTCATAGCGAACGATGCGCCGGTATTCGGAATCCTCATCCGAGATGTAATAGAGCGACTTCCCGTCCGGCGAAAACTTCGGCGACCCGCGGAAAATTTTCACCGGCGAAGGCTTGATCTGCTCCTTCCGCCCGATGGTGAGATCGACGAGCCAAATTTGCTGCTCGCTCACCGACACGTCGCGCGTCACCGCCAGCGTCTTGTTGTCGAACGAAAAATCCGCCGAACTCCAGCTGCCGTCTTCCTCCAAAACCGCGCGCGCCGACTTCGGATCCGAAGCATCCGCCACCATCACGCGATAGCGCGCCGAATCCGCCGGCACACTCGTCCAAGCCACCCACTTCCCATCGCGCGAAAACACAGCATCCGTATTGCGCGTCTTCCCATCCGACAACCGCGCGACATCACCGTTGCGATCGTTCAGCAGATAAAGCTGAAACTGCTCATCCCCGCCATTATCGCGGCTGAACAAAACCGTCCGCTCCGGCCACTTCCCCGGCCGGTACAGCGCCGAATTCACCGGCTCATCGTAGAAACTCAGTTGCCGCCGCATGGCGAGCGGCGACTCCACCCGATGCAACTGGTTCGTCTCGCCAAACCGCGTCTGAATCAAAACCCCACGCCCATCCGGCGAAAAATCCAAAAACACCGCCCCACGCACGGCTTGATACAGCCGCAGTCGCTCCTTCACCGAAGCCGGCGTGTCCGGAATGTTCTCAAGGATCAAACTACCGCGCTCAACGCGCCGAACGTCGGCGGCGAAAACAGACGACGACACCGCCGCAACAACGGAAGCT
>JAEUMM010000446.1 GCA_016792645.1 Alphaproteobacteria bacterium
TTCCTTTGCGCGCGCGCCATTCGTCGCGCAGCATGCCGAAGTGATATTGGTCGAGGCGCGAACCGTCGCTGATCGACTTGCATTGACCTTTGAGCACGCCTTCGAGACGCCAGCCTTGGGCTTTGTAGTTGAAGACGGCCGGGAAGTTGCGGGCGAGCGGCGTGCCGAAGGCCTTCTCGGCGCCGCGGTTTTCGAAGAAATCGTCGAGCAGGGCGGCGCGCACTTCGTTGACCACGCCCTTGCCCCAGTATTGCTTGTCACCGATGACGAGGTTGAACGCGGCGGTCGCGTGCATCTTGTTCGTTTCGATCATGAAGAAGCCGATGTGCAGCGACATGGTCTTGGCAAAGACGCCGATCATGTAGCCGTTGTCGTTGTCGAAGCGGGCGATGTAGCGGGCGAGATCTTCCTTGGACATGCGGCGCGTCGGGACATTGAGCGGTCCCATCACGTCGGCGTCGGCGGACCATCCGCTCCAACGGTCTGAGACGTCGGCGGTCGTGAGGCTGCGCACCAGGAAGCGTTCGGTTTGCAGCGCGACGGGGCGGCCTTGCGGGCGTTGGCTCATTTGATCAGCGCCTTGCGCACGGCGTCGCGGCTGACCTTGCCGCGCGAGGTCTTTGGGATTTCTTCGACGAAGAACCAGCGTTCGGGGGTTGCTTCGCGGCGCAGGCGTTTGAGGCACCAATCGCGCAATGAGGCCGCGTCTTCTTTGGCGCCGGCGTTCAGGCGGATGGCGGCGGCGACGATTTCGCCGCTGACCGTGTCGGGGGCGCCGAAGGTGCAGGCCTCGGCCACCGACGGGTGGCTGTCGAGCAGCATGTCGATCTCGGCCGGTTGGATCTTGAAGCCTGCGCGGTTGATTTCGTCCTTGGCGCGGCCGGTGAGGCGGACGTTGCCGAGCGCGTCGACTTCGCCGAGGTCGCCGGTGGCGTACCAGCCGTTGTTCATCACGGCGGCGGTGAGGTCGGGGCGGTCGAGGTAGCCCGACATGAGCGACGGCGTTTGGACGACGATTTCGCCCGTGCCTTGGGTGCGGATGATGCCGTCGTCGCCTTTGACGCCGGCTGTTCCGCCCCACGGGCGGCCGATGAGGCCGTCAGCCGGTGTGTGATCGTGTGAGGAGGCGCCGCCGATCCAGTTCGCGGTTTCGGTGATGCCGTAGCAGTTGACGACGTCGCAGCCCGTCCAATCGGCGATGCGCGACCAGAGCGCTGCCGACAACGGCGCGGAGCCGATGTGGACTCGATTCAGCGACTTGTCCTTGGGACGTGGGCTCAGGCGCAGGGCCATTTGCCAGAGCGAGGGGACCGAACTCATGAACGTGATGCGGTGCTCGTCGATCAGTGCGCCCAGCGACTGGGCCAGCGCGAGACCGCGCGGCGCCAGCACGATGTCGCCGCCCGCCGTGAGGGGCGTGAGCGCGTTGCCGATCAGGCCGTGGCCGAAATGCGTAGGCAATGTCACGAGCGCGCGGGCGAGAGTCTCGCGGCCGATCTCGTACTGATTGAGGGCGAGGCGCGCGAGGATGGCGCGGAAGGGAAGGGCGACTCCCTTCGGCGCGCCGGTCGTGCCCGACGTAAAGAGAATGAGCGCGGTGTTCTCGAGGGATTGGTCCTTGCGCGGCGGCGCGGTGGTGCCTGCCGTCAGCGCTCCGTTCTCGCCCAGCACGAGGACGGGCTTGCAGAAGGCGATGACGTTCTGGCGTTCCGAGGCGGTGAGTGCGGGGTCGAGGCAGGCGGCGGCTGCGCCGCACGACCAGACGGCGAAGAGGTCGGCGAAGAAGTGGGCCGTGCCGCCGTGGGTGATGGCGACCGTACCTCCAGGCGCCGCGCCCATCTTCGCCAGTTCAAGCGCGCGGGCGCCGACGGCATCGGCGAGCGTGCGCGAATCCCATGTCAGATTCAGGGCCTTGTCGACGATTGTGCCGAAGCGGTCGAAGGGAAGAAGCATCGCTACGCGCTGTGACCAACGCCCTTGTCATGGTGATTCCAAGGCGGTTTATCACACGCACGGCAGGAGTGTTCAAAGCATGCGGCTCAATCAGGTGACTGTTTCGGCGCGGGATCTCGACGCGTCGATCGCGTTTTATCGCACGCTGGGCTTGAAATTGATCGTTAGGAACGACCACTACGCGAGGTTCGAGTGCCCCGACGGCGGGGCGACGTTTTCGCTGCATCTCGATCCTGCGGCGCGCGGGGTGAGCGAGACGACCGTCTATTTCGAGAACGACGACTTGGACGGCGAGGTCGCACGGTTGAAGGCGCGCGGCTTGGCGTTCGACGCCGATCCCGTCGATCAGACTTGGTTGTGGCGCGAGGCGTATTTGCGCGACCCGGCCGGCAATCGCGTGTGCCTCTATCGGGCTGGGGAAATCCGGCGCTTCCCGCCGTGGCGGCTCAAAGAGGCGGATGCCGCATCGTAAACGCGGGGCTCGCTGTTGCCCTTGCGATGCCAAAGTAGTTCACTCCGCGTGGCTGAAGTTTCGGGAGGCGCGCCATGCGCAGTCTGTTTGTTGTGTTCGCGTGCGCGCTGTTGGGCGTCGCGCTGTCGGGCTGTGCGGCGATTGCCATCGTCGACACCGCGGTCGGCGTGACGACGACGGTCGTCGGTACAACGGTTGACGTTGCGGCCGGCGCCGTCGGCGCGGTTGCCGGCTCGTCGGACGACGAAGACGACGTCGATTGCGACGACGAGGACAACAAAGAGCTCAAGGCGTGCAAGAAGGACGAGGCTTCAAAGCCCTAGGGGTGCTCGACAAGGCGCGCCGCAGCCACTAAGTCAGCGCCTGGGTTTCATTCGTATCCGGCGGGCGCAGTGGATCGACTTCTCGAAGGTTACCGGCGGTTTCGCACCGGGCATTGGCTGGACCATCGCGAGCACTATGAGAGCTTGAGCGAGGCGCAAACGCCGCGCATCTGTGTCATCTCGTGCTGCGACAGCCGCGTCGATCCGGTTTCGATCTTCGATGCGCGGCCGGGCGATCTGTTCGTTATTCGCAACGTCGCCAATTTGGTGCCGCCCTACAGCACCGACGACGGTTTGCACGGGACGAGCACGGCGATCGAGTTTGCGGTGCGGACGCTTAAGGTCGAGACGATTTTGGTCTTGGGCCATGCGCGGTGCGGCGGCGTGCAAGCGGCGATCGGTGCGGGGCCTCCGGCGGATGCCGTGTTTCTAAAGCAATGGATCAGTCTGCTCAACGACGCGAAATTGCGGGCGGGCGATCACGATGCGGATGCGTTGGAACACACGTCGATCAAGGTGTCGCTCGAGCGGCTGATGACGTTTCCGTTCGTGGCGGAGGCGGTGAACGCGCGGCGGCTGGCGCTGGCGGGTGCGCGGTTCAGTATCTTCGACGGCCGGCTTGAACTCTTGAATCCAACGACGGGGGAATTCTCGGATGCCCAGCAAGCGGGATGATACTGAAAGCCTGGTTCGCCGCTATTACGAGCGATTCAATGCTCATGACAGCGCCGCGATGCTGTCGTGTCTGGGCGACGACATCGTGCATGACGTCAATCAGGGGGAGCGGCGTAAGGGCAAGGCATTGTTCGCCTCGTTCATGGAACATATGAACCGTTGCTACCGCGAGCAGTTGCGCGACATCGTCGTGCTGTCGAACGCCGACGGGAGCCGCGCTGCGGCGGAGTTCGTCGTGCACGGCACGTATTTGGCGACCGACGATGGGCTGCCGCCGGCGAAGGGGCAGACTTATGTGCTGCCGGCGGGTGCGTTCTTTGAGGTGACGAACGGGCAGATCTCGCGCGTCAGCACCTACTACAATCTCAAGGATTGGATGGCCCAGGTCGTCGGATGAGCGGGATTCGCGTCGAGGCGCTGACCGGCGCGCTGCTGAAGGCGCATCTGCCCGACGTCGCGCGGCTGCGCATCGAGGTGTTTCGCGATTTTCCGTATCTCTACGACGGCGATTTGGATTACGAGGCGCGCTACATGGCGTCGTTTGCGGCTTCGGCCGATGCGCTGGTCGTGGCGGCGTTCGACGGGGACGCCGTCGTCGGCGCCTCGACGGCGGCGCCCCTGGCGACGCAGATGGCGGAGGTGAGGGAGCCGTTTCGCGTGCGGGGTGAGGATTTGTCGCGCTATTTCTACTTCGGCGAGTCGGTGCTGAGCGGCGCCTATCGGGGCGCCGGGATCGGCGTGCGGTTCTTTGAGGAGCGCGAGCGCCATGCGCGGGCCTGCGGCGCGGCGATCGCGACGTTCTGCGCCGTGGTGCGGGGGCGCGATCATCCGGCGCGGCCTGCAGACTATGTGCCGCTCGATGCGTTTTGGACGAAGCGCGGATTCGCCGTTGCGCCGGGTTTGCTTTGTCAGCTGAATTGGAAGGAAATAGGCGCCGCCGAAGAGACGCCGAAGGCGATGCAATTTTGGACGAAGAGGCTTTCATGATCGTTCGCGTTGCGGCGGCGCAGTACCCGATCGATGCGATCGCGTCATGGGACAGTTATGCCGATAAGCTCTCGCGCTGGGTCGGTGCGGCGGCGGGGAACGGCGCGCGGCTGCTTGTGTTTCCCGAGTATGGCGCCATGGAGCTGGCGCGATCGTTTGCGCCGGAGGTTTGGAACGATCTGCAGCAGTCGATCGACTTCGTCGGCGCGATGCGGGGCAAGATCGATGCGTTGCACGCGACGCTGGCCGAAGAGCACGACGTGACCATCATTGCTGCGAGCCTGCCCGAGCGCGATGAAGACGGCGTCGCGCACAACGTGGCGCGCGTTGTGTCGCCGAAAGGGCGGATCGGCGAGCAGCGCAAGCTGATGATGACCCGCTTCGAACGCGAGCAGTGGCATGTCGCGGCGGGCGAGGCGATCAACGTCTTCAAGACGCCGGCCGGCACGTTCGGCGTCGCCATCTGCTACGACAGCGAGTTTCCGCTGATTGCGCGCGCGATGAGCGAAGCGGGGGCGACGATGATTCTGGTGCCGAGCTGCACGGATTCAGAGCACGGCTATCATCGCGTGCGCGTGGGGTGCCAAGCGCGGGCGCTTGAGAATCAGTGCTATGCGGTGCAGTCGCCGACGGTGGGCGAGGCGTTGTGGTCGCCCGCGGTCGACGTGAATGTCGGTGCGGCCGGTGTGTTCGGGCCGCCCGATCTCGGCTTTCCGGCGGACGGCGTCGTCGCGATGGGGGCGATGAACGAGCCGCAGTGGCTTTACGCGGATCTGGACCTTGGCGCGGTGGCGCGCGTGCGGCGCGAGGGCAAAGTCTTCAACGACAAGCACTGGGCCGAGCAACCGGGCGTCCCGCGGCTGAAGGCGAACGTCATCGAACTCTGATGCAAGAAGGGCCGGATCGCTCCGGCCCTTTTGCTTGGCGTTTATTTTCCGAGAGCTTCTTTCAAGCCCGGCACGTCGGCGGCGCCTTCGGGGACGCTGAGAGCGCCGCGCCCTTGAGGTCCGTGCCGAAGGGCTCCGTGCGGCCTCCCAAGCATTTGCCCAGGAAGCTGTCGGAGATGGCGTAGAACGAGATGCGATTCTCCGGCCGGGCGAAGCCGTGGCCTTCGTCGGCGTAGATCGCATAGGTCACCGGGATCTTGCGCGCGTTCATGGCGGCGACGATTTGGTCGGATTCCTTTTGCGTCACGCGCGGGTCGTTCGCCCCTTGGCCGATGAGAAGCGGACGCTGGATTTGGTCGACCTTGGTGATCGGCGAGCGCTCGAGCAGCATCTTGCGACCCTGCGGCGTACGCGGATCGCCGACGCGCTTGTACCAGGTCACCTCCATGAACGGTTGCCAGTAGGCGGGGAAGCTTTCGATCAAGGTGACGAGGCTTGAGGGGCCGACGATGTCGACGCCGCAGGCGAACTTGGTCGGCGTGAAGGTGAGGCCCACAAGGGTCGCATAGCCGCCGTAGGAGCCGCCCAAGTGACGGTCACAGTTGCAGTCCACCGCCGCGCGCACGTGTCAGGGGTTCGTGAGGGCTTCCTTGAGGCCCTTGATGTGCTCTTTGCCGGCCGGAACGGCGACGGAGGAGCCTTCGAAATCGTCGCCGATCGGTTCGATGCGGCCGCCCAGGCATTGGCCCAAGAACGCTTCCGAGATGGCGTTGAAGGATAGTCTGTTCTCGGGCCTTGCGAAGCCGTGGCCTTCGTCGGCATAGAGCGCGTAGGTGACGGGCAGGCGCTTGCGGTTCATCACCGCCACGATCTGATCGGCCTCGGCCTGTTTGACCCGCGGGTCGTTGGCGCCTTGACCGATGAGCAGGGGGCGTCGGATTTTCGCGGCGCGATAGAGCGGCGAACGGTCTTTCAACAGTTTGCGGCCTTCCGCTGTCGACGGGTCGCCGACGCGGCGTTTGAACTGATCGAGGAACGAGGCCCAATAGGCGGGCGTGTTCGTCAGCATCGTCTTCAAGTTCGACGGCCCGACGATGTCGACGCCGCAGGCGAATTTTTCCGGCGTGAAGGTGAGGCCGACCAGCGTCGCGTAACCGCCGTAGGAGCCGCCCATGATGGCGACCTTGTCTTTCTTCGCGATGCGCTCAGCGATCGCCCAATCGACGGCGTCGATCAGGTCGTCGTGCATCTTGCCGGCCCATTCCTTGTCGCCGGCATTCACGAATGATTTGCCGAAGCCGGTCGAGCCGCGGAAATTCACGCTGAGCACGGCATAGCCGCGGTTGGCGAGCCAGGCGGCAGGGGGGCTGTAGGCGAAGCTGTCGCGCCACCACGGGCCGCCGTGGACGTTCAGCACCATCGGCACCGGCTTATCGGGGACACCATCGCCGTCGGGGTCGCTCTGCGGCGGCAAGGTCAGATAGCTCACCAGCGAAAGGCCATCGCGCGACTTGATGATGCGAGGATGCATCTTGGGCAGCGGGGTGCCTTCGAGATTTGGCCGCGCGCCGAACAGGACTTTCAGCGAGCGCTTCTTGCGGTCATAGAGGCCGAACTTGATGGGTTCGCCCGTGTTGTCGATCCAGACGGTCCATAGGCTTGCGTCTTTGGATTGGCTGAGTACGGCCCAATAGCCGGTGACTTGCTTGTCCAGATATTCGATGTCGGCCTTGAGCGCGGGCTTCACGGCCTTCCAGTTCATGCGATCGTATTCGGAGGCGTAGGCCTGGACCTCCCAGGTGACGGGGTCTTGGATCGCTTCCTTCACGTCGGCTTGGTCGGATTCGCCGATGATCGTCGACTTCATGGTCTGAAGATCGAAGCGCGTCAGCGCGCTCTTGTCGCGGCCGCGGCTGTCGATCAGGTAGATGGCGTTGCCGCCCGGTGCGAAGGACAGCGGCTCCGTCGTCAGCGAGTCGTCGCCTGGGACCGTGAAGAGCGGCTTCCACCGGTTGCCTTCGCGGTGGAGGTAGTCCTGACCGCCGCCCGGCTTCGGCTTGGCGGCGATGCGCACGTTGAGATCGGCATCGGCGAACTGCATCGCGAAGCCGTCGTTCTTCTGAACCAGCTTCGCCGCGCCGGTGACGACGTTGATGATCCATGCGTCGTGCCAGCGCGGATCGCGGTTGTTCAGGCCAACGAGGATTTCATCGGGGCGCTTGTAGGAAATCTCGATGAGTTCGGCGCGGACGCCTTTGTACGGCGTCAGATCCTTGGTCGTCGCCGTTCTCAGATCGACGGCGTAGATGTGATAATTCTCGTCGCCGCGCTGATCCTGCGAATAGAGGAGGTGCGTGCCGTTGCGGGCCCACCAGAATTTTTGGATCGGGCGCTGTTTTTCCTGCGTTACGGGCTTGGCGGCTTCGAATTTGTCGCTCGGGCCGACCCAGATGTTCATCACGCCATCGACCGCGGCCGTGAACGCGATCTGGGAGCCATCCGGGCTTATCATCGGCGCGGTGCGGTCGGGGTTGCCGAAGATGACTTTGCGCGGGATCAGATCGTTCGGGCCGTAACCGGCCGATGCGACCTTGTTCGGCGCCAGCGTGGCGCATAGGAGAACAAAGGCCGCCGCCGGCCATTTCAGTCGCATCAATCGCATTGCACTTCGAGCCGTCTACTCAGTGTACGGGGCGGCGTGTTCACTCAGGCCGAACATAGGCCGTCCCGCACACACACGGCTTCACAATTGTGGCACGTGGCCGTGAACCGTTTCCCGCCAGTTCCGAGCCACTGGTCCGGTAACCCTATTGAATTTCAAAGGTTATCGACACGGTCGCCGACACCATCTGGGTGCCTGCGGCAATAGGAACCGAAGAATCGGCGGCCATCGCGGCCTCGCGGCGGTACATCGGAACCGGCGGCATGACGGCCGTCGACTCCGAGATCTGGATGACCTTGCCCAGGCTCACGCCTGCAGCTTCGGCGTAAAGTTCGGCGCGGGCGCGTGCGTCGGCGACGGCCTTCTTGCGCGCTTCGTCGAGTTGGGCTTTCGGTTCGTCGACGCCAAAGGCGATGCCGTTGATCTGGTTCGAGCCCGACTGGACCAGGGTGTCGAGGATGCCGCCGAGCTTTGCGAGGTCTTTCACCTTGGCGGTCACCTGGTTCGACACGGTGTAGCCGACGATGCGTGGCGCGGTCGTTTGGTTCGGCTGATAGGGCGGGTATTTCGGCGAGACGGAGAAGTCCGACGTCTGGATGTCGTCTTCTGCAACGCCGGCGTTCTTTAGCGCGGCGATCACGGCAGCCATCGCGGCGTTGTTTTTGGCGAGCGCTTCTTTTGCCGTGGCGGCTTCGCTTACAACGCCGGTCGAAATGGTCGCCATGTCCGGGCGCGTTTTGACTTCGCCTAAGCCGGAGACCGCGATGAGGCGGGGCGGGGCGCCATCGGGCGCGGAGATGCCGGTCCCGGGACCGATTAGGGTGGCGGCTGCGAGAGCCGCGACGACGACGAGGGCGGAGCCAATGGCGACGGCACGAATGTTCATGGGTCAAATCCCGCTTTGAGTTGCGGCGATCATATCTGGTCCGATCGGGGCGAAACAAAGGCTTGGGGCTGCGACAAACGGGTTGGAGCCTTGCCGGTGGATGAACAAGCGATCACAAAACCGGGGGCTTCGTGATCCGGCGCGGTTTTGCTATAGCGGCGCCTCTCGCGCCTCGGTGGGGCCTGTAGCTCAGTTGGTTAGAGCGGGCCGCTCATAACGGTCTGGTCGCAGGTTCAAGTCCTGCCGGGCCCACCACCTTCCAACGTCTTGCGCGAAAGTTTTCTTAATGTTGTGCCGTTTCGCACTGCGGTTCGCCTGTTAGACGACTCGCTTGCACGTGGTGCGCGACAAAGCAGGCGAGGCGATCCACTTTTTCTCCTTTGTGGCTCTCAGTTCATTGTCTGGGTGCGCGTGTTTTGATCTGTTCTCCACTGCAATTGGCGGGGGCGTTGCGTGGGGTTGCGGGGTTTGGCCGTTTGGACGGCCGTTGTCGTTTGGGCTGTTTCGGGTGTTGCTTGGGCGAAGGATGCGCCGGCGCGGCCGACGACGTGGGCGCATGAGCGCAGCGATCTGACGCCCGATCCTTCGGTCAAGTTCGGCAAGCTCGCGAACGGAATGCGCTATGCGCTGAAGCGCAACGGCTCGCCTTCGGGTGCGGTCACAATCTTCCTCAAGATTGCGGCGGGGTCTTTGCACGAGACCGACGCGCAAAAGGGCCTTGCGCATTTCCTCGAGCATATGGCGTTCGCGGGTTCGACGAATGTGCCGCGCGGCGAGATGATGAAGACGCTGCAGCGCCTCGGTGCGCGGCCGGGCGCGGATGCGAACGCGTTCACCTCGTTTGACGAGACCGTCTACATGTTCGAGCTGCCGCACGCGGACGCAACGTCGGTGGATACGTCGTTCATGCTGCTGCGCGAGGTCGCGGACCGGTTGACGCTGACGCAAGAGGCGATGGACGCGGAGCGCGGCGTCGTGATCGAAGAGCTGCGGATTGCGGACCGGCCTGCGGCGCGCAGCGCGCGCACGCATTTCGCGACGATGTTCCCGGGCGTGCGGCACAACAACCGCTGGCCGATCGGCGAACAATCGGTGCTTGAGAAGGCGCCGGTGTCGTTGGTGCGCAAGTTCTATGAGCAATACTACCGGCCGGAACGCGCCGTGTTGATCGTCGTGGGCGAGATCGATCCCGGCGCGATCGAGACCAAGGTTGCCTCGCTGTTCGCCGATTGGAAACAGCCCGGCAAGCCCGGCGCTGATCCCGACTTGGGCTGGCGACCGGCGGCCGGATTGCGCGGGGAGTCGTTCTCGGACCCCAGCTTGCGCGAGACGATCAGCCTCAACTGGGTCAGGGGTGAACGCTCGTCGCTGACGAAAGCCGACTATCTGCAGGCCGTTCGGCGGGGCGTAGCGCTTGCGGTGCTCAACCAACGCCTCGCGGTGCGAGCGCGCGCCAAGGAAACGCCATTCGACGTGGCGGGCGGCGGGATGGGCAGCATTTCGGGGGTGGCCGAGTATATGCGTGTCAGCACGGTGACAAATCCGGGCCTATGGCAGGCGGCGCTGAAGGCGACCGATCACGAACTGCGCCGGCTTACGACCTTCGGCGCCAATCAGCTGGAACTCAATCGCCAGATCAGGAGCGCGCGCGCGGCGAGCGAGGAGGCGACGGCGGGCGCGGCGACCCTGAGCAACACGTTCCTTGCAAGCGTGCTGTTATCCAGCATCCGCGGCGACTTCGTGTTCTTGGCGACGGATCAGCACGTGGGCTTGCGCGAAGAAGCGTTGGCGGGGATGACGACGGCGGACGTCGATCGCATTGCGCGCGACTTGCTGATGCCGGAGCCGTCGGCGCTGTTCGTCACCTCGCCGCGCGCCGTCGACGGCGGCGAGGCCGCGATCACGCAGACCTATCGCGACGCGAAGCAACAGACGGTCGATGCGCCGCCGGTGGTGGCGGCGATGCCGTTTCCGTACACAAGCTTTGGCCGTGCGGGCGACGTGGCCTCGCGCCGCGACATCGCAGAGCTGGGCGCGACGGACGTTCGCTTCAAGAACGGCGTGCGGCTGAACATCAAGACGACCGACTTCAAGAAGAGCGACGTCGGCGTCGTCGTGCGCTTCATGGGCGGCATGCTGGACTTTCCGCGTGATCAGGCGGTTCTGCGGCCGGCGTATACGGACACGCTGGTCTACGGCGGTTTGAAGGGCATCAACTTCAACAATCTTCTCGACACGGCGGCGGATCGCTCGTACGGGGTCGGCGCCGCGCTGGCCGAGGACGCGTTTGCGTTCTCGGGCGGTACGAGTGCCAAGGATCTGTTGTTCCAGATGCAGGTTCTGGCGGCCTACGCGACGGACGCGGCCTACGAGGCGACGTCGCTTGAGGTCGCAAAGGCGGAGTATCGAGATTTTTGGCGGCAGCGGCGTTCAACGCCGCGGGCGGCTTTGAGCGTCGAACTCGGCCGCATTTTGCGCCCGAACGACGCACGGTGGACGGCGCCGACATTGGAAGCGGTCGGTGCGATCACCGTCGACAATGTGCGCGCGAAGCTGGAGCCGATGCTGAGTTCGCGGCCGGTCGACATTACGATCGTGGGCGATGTCGACGTCGAAGCGGCGGTGACCGCCGTCGCGCAGACCTTCGGCGCGCTGCCCAAACGGGCGCGCAAGTATGCCGAGCCTTCGGGCGCGCGCGATGTGCGTTTCCCGGCCGAAAAGCAGGTCGTCACGCTCACGCACGACGGGCGGCCGGATCATGCCCTGGCGTTTGTCGCATGGCCGGGCCCGGACTATCACACCAATCCGCGTCAGGCGCGCGCGTTCCGTCTGATGCGCGACGTGTTTGCGTCGGAGCTGCTTGAGCGGCTGCGCGGACAGGGCAAGGCGTATTCGCCTGACGCCACGAATTTCTCCTCGCGCGTCTATCCGGGGTACGGCTATCTCGCCGTTACGGCCGAGACGTCGTTCGCGGATCTCGATCTTGTCTATCGCGAGATCGACGCGATCGCGGCGTCGATGCGCGAGGGCAATATCAGCGACGACATGATCGTGCGCGCGCGCACGCCGCTGGTCAGCACACTTGAAGCATCGCAGCGGAGCAACGGGTATTGGGTGTCGGCGCTTATCGACTATCAGGTCGAGCCGCGCGCTCTGGCCGAGCAGGCTTCGATTCTTTCCGACTATCAGTCGATCAGCAAAGCCGAAATCGTCGAGATCGCGCGTGCGTATCTGACGGATGCGCGGCGGGTCGAAGTGCGGGTCGTGCCGGCAAAGGGCGCGATCGCGTTGTGGACGCCGCGCAAGGATCTGCTGTCATCGGATTGGGTGGCGACGTTCGAGGCGCTGGGGCCGCTCACGCTGGGGACGGCGACGCCGCTGGCCGTCGAGCCTATCTTACCGGAGCTGTCGGCGGATGCGATTTGTCCGCCGGACCAGCTGCGCTGTCAGGTCGGGGGGCCGTGGATCAGCCCGCGTTAGAGGGGTTCGGCCAGCAGATCCTGATACTCGGCGTTCTTCTTGATGAAGGCGGCGATGAAGGGGCATTTGGCGATGACCTTCTCGCCGCTCGCGCGCACGAGGTCGAGCGCGCCGCGGGCCAGCTTTGAGCCGACGCCTTTGCCGCCCAGGGATTCCGGCACCTCAGTGTGGATGAAGGTGACCACACCCGGTTTGCGGCGATATTCCGAGAATGCGATCACGCCGTCGACATCGAGTTCGAAGCGGTGCAGGGCGGGATTGTCGCGAACCGTGGACATGGGGCTCTCTCTCTGCCGTTTCGCGTGATTTGGTGCAAAATTGGGCAGGGGTCAATCGATACTTCGGTATAACTTCCCCTTCCACGGTCTCGCGCCTATGTTGCCGCCGACCTGATGAGGAGCCCCCCCCATGTATCAATCGCATATCGATCTTTCCGCGCACGTTCGTAAGGGCGTGATCGCGCTGCTGCAGGCGCGTCTGTCGGACGCCATCGATCTTGAGGCGCAGATGAAGCAAGCGCACTGGAACGTGAAGGGGCGCGACTTCTTCCAGCTGCACGAGTTGTTCGACAAGATTCACGGCGAGGTCGAGGAATTCGTCGACACGATCGCCGAGCGGATCACGACGTTGGGCGGGATCGCCGATGGGCGCGTCCAGACGACGGCAAAGAATTCCAAGCTCTATGAGTACTCGCTGGAGACGAACGGGGGCGAGGCGCATCTGAAAGCGGTGGCTGCGGTGCTGGCGCAGTTCGGCAAGGCCGTGCGCGCCGACATCAACGCGGCGACGGAGATCGGCGACGCCGACACGGCGGACGTGTTCACCGAGATTTCGCGCGCGACAGACAAGCAGCTCTGGTTCGTCGAAGCGCACCTCGGCTAGACGCACCGCACGTCGCAAACCCGCGATAGTTTTGAGTGGGTTTGCGACGCGCGCTCGCGCGTCGTGTTTAAGGTCGGCCGCCGCGATTGGTTCACCAGTGCTCGCGAATGCCGCAACGCCTTCGGCTATCAGACGAACGCGCGGGCGTGCCGCCGCGTATAGCGCCAGTCGGTCCGCCGACTGACGGGGCAGGTCGCGCTTGGCCACGCGGACTGCGTTATCTTGTTTGACGTGCGCGTCGTGGCGATCGCACAGGCCTTGTCATGATTTCTTTACGATAGGGACCGGCGTCCGGCCGCCGTTCCAAACCGGTCATTAAGACCTGTTTCAGCATAATCTTAAGCGAGATGCGCGCTCCTTTGTGTTCGCGCCCGATCAGCTCTTGCTCAGGATTTGACCGCATTATGATCGCCACCAAAATTCGCCATCCCATTCCGGTTGCAGCGCAGATTGCGGTCTTGTCGCTGGGTGTCAGCGCCATGCCGTTCCTCGCGCGCGCCGACGAGGCGGCGCAGCAAGCCGAGTGGGTGTGGGGTGTCGCGGCGCGTGAAGCCGCGGCGGCCGAAGCCTATGCGCCGGTTTTCGATACTTTGGCCGCGCGCGAGCGCAAGCCGAAGACGCTGCCTGCGCCTCCGGCACCTCCTGTGCCGCCGACGCCTCCGGTGGTCGTGACGGGCGGGAACACGGGCGGTGGTTTGGACGCGCTGGCGACCTCGACGGGCGCGGGCGTGTTGATCGCGATCTTGGATACGGGCGTCGATCTCGACCATACGGAATTTGCAGGACGGATCAGCCCCAACGCGACGTGCTTTGGCGCCGGTACAGCTTGTGACGGCGCTGCGGCGTTGGGCTATGACGATCACGGACACGGCACGCATGTCGCGGGGATCGCGGCTGCGGCGGCCGACGGCTTCGGTACGACGGGCGTTGCGCCCGATGCGACGCTGTTGCCGGTCAAAGTGCTGGGTGCGTCAGGCGCGGGCTCGTACGGCGCGATCGCTCAGGGTATCGCGTTCGCCGCGACCGAGGGCGCGCAAGTCATCAACATGAGTCTGGGCGGGCCGCGGCCGACGAATTCGACGGAGTACAACACACTCGTCAGCGCGTTGACGACCGCAGCCGAGACCAGCGTCATCGTGGTGGCGGCGGGGAACGACGGCTCGGGCAAGCTGCCGTGGTATCCGGCGGCGTTTGCGACGCTGCCCGACATTGCCGGCAGCATGATCATCGCCGGTTCGGTTACGCCAAGCGGTACGAAGCTATCGCGTTTTTCGCAGTCGCCGATCAATCAACCAGGCTCGGGCTGCTCGGGAACGCGTGCGGCGCGCGTGTGTTTCATGGACGTCTTCCTGCTGGCGCCGGGCGAGAACATTTTGTCGACCCTGCCGGGCGGTGCGTACGGCGCTGCGACGGGCACGTCGATGGCGGCGCCTTACATCTCCGGCGCTGCCGCGCTGGTGTGGAGTGCGGCGCCCTATCTGACGCCTGAGCAGGTCACGGCAATTCTGTTCGAGTCGGCGATTGATTTGGGAAAGCCGGGCAAGGACCCTAAGTATGGCCGCGGGCTTGTGAATCCGGCGGGTGCGATCGCGCCGCTGGGTTCGCTCTCGGTGGCGACGTCGGGCGCGACGACGTTTACTGCGTCGGGCACCGGCGACGTCAAGATTGCGCAGCTTTCGGGCGTTCTGGCTTCGGGGTTGCGCTCGTCGCATGCGGCGCGCGATTTAGCGTTCTTCGACGCTTTCGGCCGCGACTATCGCGTCGATCTGACCAAGTCGATCGCAAGCAGCGCCGTGTCTTTCGGCGGGGTGTTCGGTGAGGGGCCGGCGTTGCGCCGCTCGACCTATTTCGGTGACGGGATAGCGGCGTCGGCGCTTGTCGGCGCGGAAGACGGCAGCATGATCGCGTTTGCCGGCCGCGACGACGTGCGCGTGTCGGACGCTCGCGATGTCGTTCTGACGGCGCGATTGGCGGACGATGCGTCGGTCACGATCGGCTATCGCGCGGGCGCTGCGGGACGCATGAACCAGCTGGATCTTGCAGCGAGCGAGGCTTACGACGGGTTGTTCCTTTCGGCCTCGGCGATGAACTCGCCGTATCTTGGGTTCGCGTCGGACGCTTCGCTGGCGGCGGCGAGCGTTGCGCTTGCCGACGACGTGTCGCTGTCGTTCGGGCATGTGTCGCGCGCGAGCGACCCCTTGGCGCCTTACGAAGACGAGATTCTGACGGTCGAAGAGCGGCTGGTGCAGCTGCGCGAGGATCGCGCGCATTTGGCTTCCGGCGAAGGTTCGTCGGCGGCGGTGAGCTGGCGCGTCGCGCCGTGGGGCCTCATCGGCGTGAACGTCACCTATGCGGATGAAGACAACGCGCTGTTCGGCGGCCTTGAAGGCGGCGCCTTGGCATTGACGGCGGAGGCTTCGACCGCGTCGGCGGGTGCGGGCATGCGCGTCAATCTCGGTTCCGACTGGGTGGCTTCGGCGTCTTGGAATGCGGGCGTCACGCGGGTGGTGCCGCTTGCCGACGGGTTGTTCACGAACGTCTCGAATCTGCGGACGGAAGCATACGGCGTGGCGTTGGCCAAGCGCGGGGTCTTTGCTGCGGCGGATGCCGTCGGGTTCGGCGTTTCACGGCCGCTGCATGTCGTCGACGGGCAGGCGGTGATGATCGCGTCGACCGGCGTGACGCGCGATCGCGAAATCGTTTACACGACGGAAACCATAAACCTCGCAAGCGCGACGCCCGAAACGGACCTTGAGGTCGGCTATACGGCGGCGCTGGGGGCGGTGACGTTCCTGCAGGTCAACGCGATCTATCAGATGGACCTCGGCGGCGTTCAGGGCGAGGACGCGATTGCGGGCCTCGCGACCGTGACGACGCAGTGGTAAGGGCTCGTTAAGGCGCACAGTTCGCTTCAAATGTTTGGTTCTTGAAAAACCCAGCATTAGGGCGGCACAGGCCAAGATCGGTTTCCGTGGGGAGACCGCCGATGACGATCCTGAGCCGTATCGCCTTGCTGTCGCTTGCCGTCAGCGCGTTGCCTTTCGCGGCTCTCGCGCAGGAAGATACGGGGACGCCATGGATCTATGGCGTCGCCGAGCGGCATGACGCCGAGGCCGACGACGGCAATGTCTGGTACAGCGGGCTCGAAGACGAAGACGGATTGCTGGCGGCGCGCGCGAGAGAGCCAAAACCGCCGAAGCCGGCCAAGCCGCCGAAGACGCCTCCGGCACCGGTCGTGCCGCCGCCGCCACCACCAGCGCCTCCGCCTGTCGGCAACAACACCGGTGCCGGGATCCTGGTTGCGATCGTCGATACCGGCATCGATCTCGATCATCCGGAATTTGCAGGCCGGATCGCCGCCGGCGGCGCCTGCTTCGGCGGTTCGGCCGCATGTCCGGGGCTG
>JAEUMM010000449.1 GCA_016792645.1 Alphaproteobacteria bacterium
TCGGGAACCCCGCGATCCCGGCATGCCACAACGGGAAGCCCCACAGCCTGCGCCTCCAAGAACACAAGCCCATAAGCCTCGCCCAACCCGGGCCAAGCAAAAACATCGCTCGCCGCCAACAACGCCGGAATCCGCTCCGCCGCAACGGCGCCCAAGAACCGAACGTCATGCCCGCTCGCCGACGACGCAAACATCGCCTCGACCTCACCGCGAAACTTGCCCTCACCCGCAATGCTCAACCGCAACGGCAAATCCGCAAGCGCCTTCAACGCCGCCGCCAGCAACGCATAACTCGCGCGCTTACGCTCATTGCGCATCATCCCGATCGCCACAAGTTCAACCGGTTCACGCTCGCGATGTTCGGCCGCGACAGACAACCCGCGCACATCAATGAACGGCTTCAAATCGCGCACCCGCCCCGGCGCCAACGGATCGAGACAGAACCGATCGAACTGCGTCATCGCAAACACACGATCCGCCGCCTGCAGCGCCGCCGTCGCGCCATCATGCCCCAAAGCCCAAGGCCCACCCGCGCGCTTCATCGCATGCGACGCCTCGGCCACGAGATACGGAATGCGCAACTCGCGCGCGACCAAAGGCCCAATCCAATCCGGCGACTTGTAATAGACGTGATAGCTGAACCAAAAATCAGGCTTCGGCTGCGTACCGGAACGATACGCGCGCAGCAGCTCGCCAGCCGCCGTCTCCGCCGAAGCCTTCAGCGCAATCTGCTTCTCAGCATCGCCCCGCCCCTCATACGCACGCGGCAACGAAGGCCGCGCAACCTCACACCCTGCCGCGCGCAAAGCCTGCTGCAGCAACGCGCACATGCGCTCCGTCCCCGACGGCGCCTTGGCGTCGGGCTCGGCCATCGGCGAATAGAACGTCGCCCGCATTAGATCCGCTCGCGAAGAAGAGCCGCAATCGCATCATAGCTCGCTTCCGCATCGCAATCCCGGGCCACCTGCACCAAAGCCGCCGCCCCCAACCGCGCCCGCAAAGCCGGATCGCGCCCCACCGCCGTCAAAGCCTGCGCCAACCCGGAAACGTCGCCCGCCTCAACCAACCGCCCGCTGGTGCCGTCGCGCACGACCTCATCAATCCCGCCAACGCGCGAAGCAACGACGCACAACCCGCGCGCTTGCGCCTCCATCACCGCATTCGGAATCCCATCGCGATCGCCGTCGCTGCCGATCACAGCCGGCAACACAAACACATCCGCCTGATCCAGCGCCGCGACAATCTCCCGATGCGGCCGCGCCCCATGCCAAGTCACCCGTTCTTCAAGAGCGAGCGCACGCGTCTTGTTGCGAAGCTCATCCATCAAATCGCCGCCGCCATAGTGATCGAGCCGGAACGCCAAATCGCGTGGCAGCAACGCCAACGCATCCAGCAACCGCCGCAACCCCTTCTTCTCGACCGCCCGCGCCACCGCAACGAACCGCACCGGCGCCGCCGCATCGCGCCCGTCGCGCGACTGCGACGGTGCCGCCGCCGCCAACAGCGACCGCGCCACGCCATGATGAATGAGCTTCAGCTTCGCGCCCGCGCCCAGCGACGCCAGCCGCTCATGCCCCGCGCGATTGCAGACCGTGACGAACGACGCGTCGGCAAGCTTGCGCGAAAGATCCCAATCCGCCGCCGTCCAAATATCCTTCGCATGCGCCGAAATGCTGAACCCCACCCCGCGCAGCAAAGCCGCATAACGCGCCACCGACGAAGGCGAATGCGCAAAATGCGCATACACATGCCGCACACTCGACGGCATCTGCGCCGCCAACACGCAAGCCTGCCCGAACCGCCGCACCCGCGCCGCCGCAAACTCTGAACGCAAGTCCGCGCGAAACGCACGCCAAGCCTGACCAAACCCCGGCAAGGAAACAGCGGCCGCAAACGCACGCGCCACCGTCACCGGCGCATCGCGCAAATACTCAGGCAAATACTGCGGCACGGCCTGCACGGTCTTCTCGACCAACGCCGCATCCGACCCGGGCTTGCGCAACGCATGCAGCGAAAAGAAAACGCCGCGCGCCTCCAGCCCCGCCAACTCCCGCGCGATAAACGTCTCCGACAACCGCGGAAAGCCCTTCACCACAACGGCGACGCGGGGCTCGGTCATCAGCCGCGCGGCCGCCCAAACCAAGCACCCGACTGCTTGACGATGGTCTCAAGCCCGTCGAGCAACCCATGCACCGACCCCTGCGACGGCACATTCTGCGACGGCACCCGCTTCAACGCCGCCACCATCGCCGACGCATCCGGCGCGACACCCTCCTCAGGCTCCCGCAACATCCGCGCAAGGCCCAACCGCTCCGCCGCCTCCGCACGAATGGTTTGCTCAAGCCGCGGCACATGACGCGGCACGATCAACGCCCGCTTATCGAACGACAACATCTCGCAAAACGTGTTGTAGCCGCCCATCGACACCACGCCGAGACACGCGGCCATCAAATGCTCCATCCGCGGTTCGAAGGTCAGCATGTTGATCGAAGGAATAACCGCCGCGCGCTTCTCGAACGCCGCCCGCGCCTCCGCCCGCATGAACGGCCCGACGACAAACAATGCCGGCGGCAAACCCCGCGCCTCGGCCTCATACGCACTCAAAGCCCAATCGATCAGAAGCTCCCCGTCCCCACCGCCGCCGGTCGTCACCAACAACCGCCGGTCGACGTCCTCGAGCCCGGAGGCCGGCATCGCCACCGGCCGCGTCCGTTTCAGATACCCGGTAAACGTTGTCCGCGCGTGAACCGAAGCCGACAACCCGATCCCCTGCAGCGGATCGTAAATCGAGGGCAGCCCATAAATCCAAATGTCGTCGTAAAGCTGCTCGACCGCCGGGATCACCCGCTTGCGCTGCCACTCTTGGCGCAACGCCTCCGGCTCATCCAGCACATCGCGCAGCCCCAGCACCAACCGCGTGCCCCGCGCCTTCAGCGATTCCAGCGTCCCCTCAAGTTCGCCGCGCAGCCCCAACGCCTCCTTGTCGACGATGAAGACATCTGGCGCGAACGCCAGGGCCGTCTCCTTCATCAGCGACGACCGCAGCGACGTCGTCTCCTGAATCGACGAATGCTCGCTCAACGGCACATAATCGCCGTTCCGCAGCTTGATAATGCCGGGAACCCGAACGAAATCGACCCGGGCCTTGAAATCGAAACTGCCGATGATCGGCGATCCCGACACGATCAGCACTTTCAACTTCGGAAACGCCTCGGCCAGCGCGTGCGCAATCGTGCGGCAACGGCGGATGTGGCCCAGCCCAAAGCTGTCGTGGCTGTAGATCAGAACGCGGCCGGGCGAAGCAGAAATGGTAAACCTCAAGCCTCTAAGGTCGGGGAATCTCGCACGGGTAGCATCGCCCGTCCATTGACTCTAGCCTGGGAAGCGAGCATTCGGCACGATCGCATGGCCACCACGCACCAATCGCTTTACGGCTATATCTGGCAGCACTCGCGCCGCGATCAGCTGGTGATCCTCAGCATCGCGCTGGCCGCGCAGCCGTTCTATTTCCTAACGCTGACCCTGCCGAAGCTGATCATCAACGGCCCGATCCAGGGTGAAGGCTTCGAAAGCCCGACCGCGACCCAGAACTTCATGCGCTTCGTGGTCGGCTTCCCCGAGTGGCTGGGCAGCCAATGGACGCTGCTGGAAGGCATCCCGCTCGACCGCACGTCCTATCTCTTCGCCCTCTCGCTGGCGTTCCTCGCGCTGGTCGGTTTCAACGGCTTCCTGAAATACCTCATCAACACGATGAAGGGCCGCCTGGGTGAGCGCCTGCTGCGCCGCCTGCGCTACGACCTCATCGACCGCGTCCTGCGCTTCCCGCCCTCGCACCTGCGCAAGTCAAAGCAATCCGAAATCGCCTCGATGGTGAAGGACGAGGTCGAGCCTTTGGGCGGCTTCTCCGGCGACGCCGTCGTCTGGCCCGTCTTCCTCGCCGGCCAAGCGCTCACCGCCCTCATCTTCATCCTCGTCCAAAGTTTCTGGCTCGGCCTCGTTTCCGCGGTCGTCGTCCTCGGCCAAGCGATCATCATCCCGCGCCTGCGCCGCCCGATCCTCCAACTCGGCAAGATGCGCCAGCTTCAGGCGCGCGAACTCGCCGGCCGCGTCGGCGAAATCGTCGACGGCGGCGCCGACATCCGCGTCCACGGCACGTCGAACTGGGAACGCGCCGACATCGTCCGCCGCCTCGGCCGCATCTTCGACATCCGCTTCGAACTGTATCAGCGAAAATACTTCGTCAAATCGCTGAACAACTTCATGGCGCAGATGACGCCCTTCATCTTCTACGCCGCCGGCGGTTATTTCGTGATCACCGGCCAACTCGACGTCGGTCAACTCGTCGCCGTCATCGTCGCGTACAAGGACCTGCCCGGCCCGATCAAGGAACTGATCGACTGGGATCTGCAGCGCCAGGACGTGCAGATCAAATACGACCAAGTGATGGACCAGTTCCAGCCCGACGGCATGACGCCGCCGGAACGCCACGCCCCGGCGACTGACCCGCGCAGCCCGCTAGCCGCGATCGAACTGAAGAATGTGACCGCCATCGACGACGCGGGCTTCACGCTGCTCGACGACGTCGACCTCGCTTTGCCGCTGAACCAGACGGTGGCCGTCACCGGCCCCGGCGGCTGCGGCAAGGAAGCGCTCGGCCAACTCTTCGCCCGCCAGATCTCGATCAAGACCGGCACCGTCAAAGCCGGCGACGACGACTTCTTCGCGCTGTCGGAATCCACGGCCAGCCGCTGCATCGCCTATGCCGGTCCCGAAAGCTATTTCTTCCCCGTCAACCTCACGGAAAATCTGCTCTACGGCCTCAAGCAAAATCCGCGCGACGGCGCGGCGTCTGAACGCTCGCGCCGCGAAGCCGTCCGCGCCGGCAACCCCGCCTTCGACGCCGAAGCCGATTGGCTGGATTACGAAGCCCTCGGCACGCGCGATCCGAAGATCATCCTCGAACGCTTGGTCGACGTGTTGACGATGGTGGATCTCGAATCAGACGTCTACCAATTCGGCCTGCAGTCGCGCTTGAACCCCAAAGTCAGCGCCGAGGCTACCGACCGCATCGTCGAAGCACGTATCGCTTTGCGCGAACGCCTCGCCGCCCCGGATGCCGCGAACCTCGTCGAGCACTTCGATCCAAAGACCTACAACCGCAACGCCTCGATCGCGGAAAACATCCTCTTCGGCGCCTCGACCGATCCGATCATGCAGCCGCACAACCTAACCTCGCTGCCGCACTTCCAGCGCGTGGTGGCCGAAGAAGGGCTTGAGCAGCATCTGGTCGCAATGGGCCAGTCGATCGCCGAAACGATGCTCGAACTCTTCCGCGACTTCCCGCCCGATCATCCGTTCTTCGACGAATTCAGCTTCATCCCGTCCAGCGAACTGCCCGTCTATCAGCAGATCATGAAACGCGCCAAGACGTCGGGCCTCACCTATCCCGATCGCGCAAAACTCTCCGTCCTGCCGCTGCGCTACATCGAAGCGCGCCATCGCTTAGGGCTGATCACGCCCGACATCCGCGAACGCCTGCTCGCGACCCGCCGCACCTTTGCGGAAACGCTGCCCGCGAATCTGAAGCCCCTTATCTCCTTCTACGAAGAAGGAAAATACAACGCCGCTGCCAGCATCCAGGACAACATCCTGCTCGGCCGCGTCTCCTACGGCGTCGCCCAAGCGAATGAGCGCGTGAACGTCCTGATCCGCGAAGTGCTCGACAAACTCGACGTGCGCGATCTCATCATCGAAGCGGGCCTCGCCTTCCACGCCGGCGTCGGCGGCAAACGCCTGACGACGGGTCAGCGTCAAAAGCTCGGCCTCGCCCGCGCGCTGATCAAGGATCCGCAACTCCTCGTCGTCAACGGCGCGCTCGCCAATCTCGACGATCAGCAGAAAACGAACATCGTCGACCGCGTGCTGAAACACCGTGCGGGCAAGGCGACGATCTGGGTTCTAACCAAGGACGATCTGGCCGACCGCTTCGACCGCGTCCTCGTCTTCGAACACGGCCGTCTCGCGGCCGACAGACAACAGACATTGCGCGAGGCTGCGCAATGAAGGTGGGTAAGCCATGAGTATCCTGACCGAAGTCGAACTGCTGCGGCGCATACCGCTGTTTTCGAACATCGACACCTCGCGCCTCAAACTCCTAGCCTTCACCAGCGAACGCCTGACGTTTGAAAACGGCGCCATCCTCTTCCGCGAAGGCGACCGCGGCGACAGCGCGTATCTGATCCTCACGGGCAAGGTCGACATCTCCGTCGGCTCCCCCAACGGCGACGTCTTGGTGGCAAGCGTGGGTGCCAACAACATTGTCGGCGAAATGTCCCTCCTTTGCGAAATCCCCCGCTCCGCGACGGTCACCGCCGCCGAACCCCTCGACACATTGCGCATCAAGAAGGATCAGTTCTTCGGCCTGTTGCGCGACCTTCCCCAAATGACGCTCGAAATCATGCGCGAGCTCGCGCTACGCCTGAACAACGTCAACCGCGAACTCTCCGCCGCCCACGCCAAACTCCGCGCTGCAGGCCTCGAATGATCGACCGCGAGCATCCCGAAAAATACCCGCCCAACATCCAAGCAATCCTGAAACGCCCCGCCCCCGGCGCGGTGGTCCTCGGCCAAGAAATCCTGGACGTAGATGTGGAGGCGGGCTCAGTCCGCGTCGTCTACAACACAACGGAAACGTTGGCGAACCGCTACGGCGCCATCCACGGCGGCATGACCGCGGCTATGCTCGACGACGTCATCTCCTTGGCGTCGGGCCTCACGATCGAATGGGGCCAAATCACACCAACGCTGGAAATGAAGGTCAGCTACATCGCGCAAGGCAAAACCGGCACCCGCATCCAAGCCGAAGCCCGCACCATCCGCCGCGGCGGCACGGTTATTTTCCTGGAAGCCGACCTCAAAGACGAATCCGGAAAACTCATCGCCACCGCGTCATCGACGGTCATGATCGCGCAGATGAAGCGTTAAGTCCGGGAGCGGGGGGGGGCCGCCCCCCCGGGGGGGGCGGGGCTAATCGCCCCCCCGCCCCCCCACGCAATAATAG
>JAEUMM010000460.1 GCA_016792645.1 Alphaproteobacteria bacterium
CTGACCGATAATCTGTCCGTGTCTCTGGGCGCGGGTGCCGGCGGCGACTTTGCCAACGTCAACTTCTCCCTCGGTGGGCCGAGTTTTGAGGACGACAATTGGAGCTTCGCGTATCAGGGTATTGCCGGCATCAACTATGCCGTCGGTCGCCAGACATCGCTGTTCCTCAACTATCGCTATCTGCGCGTGGTTGACGCCGAGTTCGACTTCCGCCCATCGGCAGGCGTGTTTCTGACCAACGGCGACGACGTTGTGAAGCACACGGCGACGTTCGGCATTCGCTATGCGTTGCAGTCGCCCACGGTGATGACGGACGTCGCGCCGACCGAGCCGCCGCCGGAACCGATGGCGTCGTCGGCGCCGCGGCAGTTCATCGTGTTCTTCGGATTCAACAAATACAATCTGACGTCAGAAGCGCTGCGCGTGATCTCCGAAGCGGTCGTCGCGGCGAAAGATACGGGCTCCGCAACGCTGGTGATCACCGGGCATACCGATACCGTCGGTTCGGGCGACTACAACATGCGTCTTTCAATGCGCCGTTCGAATGCCGTGAAGGCCGAAATGGTTCGTCAGGGCATTCCGACATCGGCGATTTCGTCGAACGGGAAAGGCGAAACCGAGCTTCTGGTCCAGACCGCCGACGGCGTGAAGGAACCCCAGAACCGGCGGGCGACGATCGATCTTAACTAAACGATCCGCCTACCCCGCAACCGATAGTACGCAATTCGCAACTGGAGAGCGGCCCTTTCAGGGCCGCTCTTTGCCGTTATGGCACAGTCGCTTGGGAAGTTAAGGGAAAGCACCGCTTTTGTTTGACCCGGGCGGCGGCATTTGCTGATTCGCATGTCGGTACGGCACCACGACGCAAGCGGAAAACGCATGTCG
Source organism: Alphaproteobacteria bacterium (assembly GCA_016792645.1). GTDB lineage: Bacteria > Pseudomonadota > Alphaproteobacteria > Micropepsales > Micropepsaceae > SZUA-430. The sequence goes on from JAEUMM010000460.1 coordinate 886, forward strand.
GGCGCCGATTGGGGAATGGGGTGTTTCCATGTTGAAGAACGCTTTGCTGGCATCGGCGCTGGGTCTGTCCGTCTATGCGTTGTCCGCCGGCGCGAACGCGGGCCAACGCTCGACGGGTTGGTATGTCGGCGCCGAAGGCGGCGCCAACTGGATCGACAACGCGGATGTCGCGTTCAACACCGGCTTCGGCAATTTCGAAGCTGAGTTCGAGTCGGGTTGGGCGGTGTTCGCCGAGGTCGGCTATCGCTGGGAGAACAACTGGCGGATCGAACTCGAAGCGGGTTGGCGCGAGAACGACGTCGACTGCGTCGATTTCGGCGGCGGCTGCTTCCCCGGCAATTTCGGCGACGTCTCGCAGTTCACGCAGATGATCAACGTCATCCACGACATTCCGCTTAGCGACACGACGGCGTTCTCGATCGGTCTCGGCTTCGGCGGAAACTTTGTCGACGTCGACGTACCGACCCTTTGGGACGACGATAGTTTCGTGCTGGCCGGCCAGGCGCTGTTCCAGCTTTCGCACAAGCTGACCGACCGGCTCGATTTCGTCATGACCTATCGCTACATGACGAGCGACGATCCGGAGTTCCGCGTGTTCGGCCCGGTGAAGGTCGACTACGAAAACGAGAACCATACGGTGAGCGTCGGCTTGCGCTTCGATCTGCAATCGGATCCTGCACCGGTGATGGAGCCGGTGACGACGATGGAGCCCCCTCCCCCGCCGCCGAGCGATCCCAAGCAGTTCATCGTCTATTTCGGCTTCAACAAGGCCGCGTTGGATAAGAAGGCGATCGAGGTCATCGAAGAAGCCGCGGCGACAGCGATGCGCGTCGGATACGTTTCGATCCTGGTCACGGGCCACACCGATACGATCGGTTCGAGCGCCTACAATCAGCGTCTGTCGACGCAACGCGCCAAAGCTGTGTCAAAGGCTCTGGTCGGCGAAGGCATCCCTGCAAAAGGCATCACTGCCGTCGGCAAGGGCGAGACCGAGCTCTTGGTTCAGACGGGTGATCGCGAAGTCGAACCGCGCAACCGCCGCGCCACGATCGATATCAACTAAGGGGCGCGCAGCGCTTCACGAAAAAGGGCGGGCCGCACGGTCCGCCCTTTTTGTTTGCCCACAGAGCAAAGCGTTTATTGCTGAACCGTCGTCGGCGCGCTGGAACTGTCGGCCGCGATTTCCGGCTTCGGCGCCGGGGTCGGCATCGATGCGGGAATGACCGCCGCGACGCCTTCGACGTCGGGCTTCTGACGAGGCATCGGTACGACCTTGCCGCTGGCAGCGGTCACGAGCGACGGCGCGCCGCACTCGTTCTGACCGTGGTGGCTGGCGACCCGCTCGGTGCCGACAAAGGCGGCGAGCTTAGGACGCTCCGGTCCCAGCAGCTTGTCGTAAAGCGCGGAGGTGTAGAGGCAGAATTCGGTGATGTTGGCGAGGCTGCGCTGAGACGCCTCGTTCGCCGTCTTGGACTTGTAGTCCTCGAGGCGCGATTCACGACCGAAATGCTTCATCAAGACGCGGTGCGCGCCCATCAGCTCGTCGCGGTACGACGTGACGAACTCGTTGTAGCGCGGCGTGAGTTTGCAGGAGAGCGCGCCGACGACCAACTCGGTCTGCAGCATGCGCATCTGGAACGACGCCAATACCTTGTCCTTGATACAGGGGTCCGCCTTCTTCTTGGCGGCGACCGCCGGACTCACGACCAATACCGCGGCTGCGGCAAACAGAACTGCGCGAGCAATTTTCATCGAACGGTCTCTCCCCCGACTCACTTTGTTCATCTTACCCATGGCTTGGGTCTAGGCGGAAGGGCCGAGCGCTGGCATTGCTTAGAAAGCTTGCGACTGCAGGTAGTTCGGCAGGCCCATGCCTTCAATCAGTTCCAGCTGGGTCTCAAGATAATCGATGTGGGTCTCGGTATCGTTCAAGATGTGGCGCAGAATATCGCGCGAGACGTAGTCCTTTTTCGTCTCACACGTGTCGATGCCCTTGATCAAGCATTCGCGGCCGCGGCGTTCTACGTTGAGATCGGCTTGCAGCGCTTCGGGAACCGACTCGCCTATCTGGAGCTTATGCAAATCCTGGAGGTTCGGCAGTCCCTCAAGCAGGAAGATCCGCTTGATGAGCGTGTCCGCGTGCTTCATTTCCTCGATGGATTCGTCATACGTCTTCTTGCCGAGCTTCTCGAAGCCCCAATTGTCGTACATTCGCGCGTGCAGGAAGTACTGATTTACCGCCGTCAGTTCATTGGTCAGCGCGCGGTTGAGTTCCGCGACAACTTCCTTGGCGCCTTTCATGAGGATCCCCGAGTGATGGCGGACCCTATGCGGCCTCCGTTTCGCGCGCTTCATCGAGCATCTCGCGAATGTCCGGGACGCAGCGTCCGCATTGCGGCTGGCATTGGTGGTAACGATACACGGCCTCGACGTCACGCGGGCGATTTTTGATCGCCTCGTGAACTTGTTTTTGTGTGAGTCCGTTGCAGTTGCAGACGTACATGGAAATTAGCTCATCGGGTTGTGCGGCGAAGCTTTCGCTCCCCAGACGCGCTACATTTAATGCTATTGCGACTTGCTTGCAAGTGCTGATCGCTTCCCCTCTCGCGCGTGCTCGTTAGAAATTTACAATATTGCGAGTGCGTCGCAGTTACTGTACCAGGCTGGGTAACTAGGGGAGTGGGCCCGAGCCAACGTACGCATTGCGTGCGACGCGCTTGCGGCCCTATGGGGCCAACACTTGATTAACCAGACAGTAATTCGCCGCACGCGCCGACTTGCCCAGACGGCGACAACGGTAGTGGTCTTGTTGACCATTGCCGCGCCGGGGCATGCGCAGAGCCACGGCACGCCGTCCGAGGCCGCCGTAGAGAAAGTCACGGTCACGGGAAAGCGCTCCGGCTACAGGCAAAGCGATACGGCGACGGCAACCAAGACCGACACGCCGGTGCGGGACGTGCCCCAATCCGTCACCGTCATCACAAAGGACTTGATCAAAGACCAAGACATGAGATCGATGGCCGACGTCGTTCGCTATGTCCCCGGCGTGTCGATGGGACAAGGCGAGGGACACCGCGACGCACCGACGTTGCGCGGCAACAGTTCGACCGCCGACTTCTTCGTCGACGGCGTTCGCGACGACGTCCAGTACTATCGTGACCTCTACAATGCCGAACGGATCGAGGTTCTGAAGGGCCCGAACGCGATGATCTTCGGCCGCGGCGGCGGAGGCGGCGTCATCAACCGCGTCACCGAGTGGGCCGACTGGACAACGCGGCGTGAGGTCACGGTCCAGGCCGGATCGTTCGACAGTTGGCGCGGCGCGATCGACTTTGGCGGCAGCTTGACCGAGACCGCTGCGGTCAGGCTGAACGCGGTCTACGAGAATTCCGACTCCTATCGCGACTACGTCAATATCGAGCGTTTCGGCATAAACCCGACAGCCGCGTTCACCCTCTCGGGCGAAACGCAGTTTCGCGTCGGGTATGAGTATTTCGACGATCACCGGACGGTTGATCGCGGCATTCCTTCACAGAACGGACGGCCGTTGAACATCCGTCGTGATGTTTTCTTCGGAAACCCAGATCAGAGCTATTCCGACACCGCGGTACATTTCGTCCATGCCTCGCTCGAGCATGAATTCTCTCCCGAACTCAAGCTCCGCAATCACACGGTCTACGCCGACTACGACAAGTTTTATCAGAACGTTCACGCGAACAGCGCCGTCAACCTGGCGGGCAACGTATCCCTGCAGGCTTACAACTCCGGCACGGCGCGGCAAAACGCGTTCAATCAGACAGATCTGATCTGGGACACGACGACAGGCCCGATCAAGCACAGGATCTTGGCCGGTGTCGAATTCGGGTGGCAGAAGACAGACAACACACGGATGCCGAACAACAACGCCGTCGGAACGGTCAACATTGCCAATCCGACGACGTTTGTGCCGGCGGGGATCCCCGGTCCGTTGCAGACCGACAACCTCGTCGATGTCGCTTTGGCGGCCGTCTATCTGCAGGATCAGCTCGAACTCTCCGACCAATTTCAGATCGTCGCGGGCATTCGCTTTGACAGCTTCGCACTCGACTTCGACGATCGCCGCCCGGCGAACACCGACTTCAGCCGGACCGACGACCTTGTGTCGCCGCGCGTTGGCGCGATCTACAAGCCGGTTGAGCCTGTGTCTCTCTATGCGAGCTATGCGGTTTCGTACTTGCCGCAGTCGGGCGATCAGTTTGCTTCCCTGGACGCAACAACATCCTCGCTTGAGCCGGAAGAGTTCGAGAACATCGAAGTCGGCATCAAGTGGGACATCAATCCGGACCTTTCGCTGACGGCCGCTCTGTACCGGCTCGACCGCACGAACACGCGGGCGATTGATCCGATCACGAGCTTGACCGTCCTTACCGGCGCGCAGAGGAGCGAAGGCGTCGAACTCGGCATTGTCGGCGACATCACAGACGCATGGTCGGTGATGGCGGGTTACACGATCCAGAATTCCGAGATCACCAAGACTACGACAGCAGCACCGGCCGGGCGGGAGATTCCGCTCGTTCCGGAGCAGACCTTCGCGCTGTGGAACTACTATCGCGTCACAGAGGATCTCGCGGCGGGGTTGGGCGTGACACATCAAACCGATATGTTCGCCTCGATCAGCAATGCTGTGGTTCTGCCTGCGTTTACCCGGGTCGACGTGGGGGTGTACTACACCATAAATGAATCTCTCGAAGTGCAGGTGAACGTCGAAAACCTGCTCGACGAGACCTACTGGGGCACCGCGCACAACGACAACAACATCACACCCGCCTCACCGCGCGCGGTGCGGGCGACATTGACGACGCGATTCTAGGAATGTGAGGCGAGGTCTGACCGCTTCAGACTTCTTCGTCGCGCGGGGCGAGGAGCAGATACATGACCGGGGTTACCAGGCGAGACAGGACGGTCGACGAGATCAGACCGCCGATGATGACGATGGCCAAAGGCGAATAGAGGCCGGAGCTTTCGATCGCCAGGGGCATCAGGCCGCCGATGGCGGTGGCGCTGGTCAGTAGGACCGGCAGGAAGCGGATCTCGCCTGCCCGCTCGATCGCCTCGCGGAGGGGCACGCCTTCGGCGCGCAGTTGCTGGGTGAAGTCGACAAGCAGGATCGAGTTTTTGATCTCGATGCCGATCAGCGCGATGAACCCGATGACCGCGGTGAAGGCCAACGGGTAGCCCGTGACCCAGAGACCGACCAGACCGCCGATGATGCCCAGCGGGATCACGCCGGCGACAACGCCGGAGGTCTTGAACGAGCGGAACTCCAATATGAGGACGGCCATGATGCCGAAGAGCGCGAGCAAGACGGCGTTGCCCAGGCTCCCGAAGCTGCGCGCTTGGGCTTCGGCTTGGCCGCCGGCGGTCAAGCGATAGCCGGGCGGCAACGGCAGAGCTTTCAGTTTCTCAAGCACAACGTTGGTCACGCTCGACGTCAGGTAGCCGCTGGCGGTTCGCCCGGTGATCGTGACCGTGCGCTCGCGTTTGAAGCGGTCGATGCGCGCGGGCTCGCTTTGCAGACGCAGATCCGCGACGTGGCTGAGGGGGATGCCTGGGCCTTGCGTTACGGGGACATAGATGCGGTCGAGGTCCGTCAGCTCGTGCCGGCCACCGAAGGGCATGCGCAGCACGATGTCGAACTCGTCGCCGTCGGATTGGCGGTAGCGTCCCACCCGCTCGCCGGCGACGGCGATGCGCACCGTTTGATCGAGCGCGCCGGCGGGTACGCCCAGCGTCGCCGCCTTCTCGACGTTCAGGCCCAGGTTCAGATCGGTGCGCTCCAAGCGCAGCGGGTTGACGACGTCGCGTGCGCCGGGCACGGACTCGATGATCGCCGTCGCGCGCGCGGCCAGATCCTTGAGCGTTCCCATTTCCTTGCCGGAGATGCGCACCGCAATCGGCGCTTCGAGCGGCGGGCCGTTTTCGAAGACCACGATGATGATTTGGGCGCCTGGAATCTTCGCGAACTCGGCGCGCCAGGCATCGAGCATCTTCGGCGTCTTGCCCGGATTCCACTCGTCGAGGCCGACGAAGACGGAGGCATAGTTCGCTTTCTCTTGCTCGGGAAAGATATTGTAGAAAATGCGCGGGTTGCCGTGGCCGAGGTTCGACATATACCACTTCACGGACGGCGACTTCGCCAGCAGGGCTTCGACCTTGCGCAAGGGCTTGTCGCTCTCGCTCGTCGCCGCGCCGTCGGGCAGTTCGATGTTGATCAAGACCTGCGGGATTTCGGCGGGCGGGAAAAGGCTGAAGCCCAAGCGCGGGATCAACAGAAGCGACAGGCCGAACAACGCCGTCGCGATGATCAACGTCAGGCGCGGCGCGGCGAGCGCGATGTGCAGAAGCGGGCGATAGAAGGCGTGGATGCCGGCCATCACAATCCGCAGCAGCCAGTTGCCCTCCGGATTCTCGCGCTCCGACAGCATGCGGCTTGCCAGGAAGGGGATGATCGTCAGCGAGACGAAGAGCGATGCGGCGACGGTGAAGAGCACCGCGGCGGGCAAGGAGCGAATGAAGGAGCCCGCGCCCTCAGGCAAGAACAATAGCGGCGTGAACGCCAGCATCAGCGTCGCCGTGCAGCCGACGACGGCCACGCCGATCTGTTTCGAGCCTTCAATCGCAGCTTCACGTCGCGACAGGCCTTCGCGCAGGCGCCGCGAGATATTTTCGGCGACGACGATGGAGTCGTCGACGAGCAGGCCCAGGGAGAGGACAAAGCCCGCGATCGAAAGTTGGTTCAGCGTGAATCCGGTCGCTTTCAGAATGGCGACGCCGATGGCGAGCGACAGCGGGATCGAGATCATCACCACCAGCGACGCTCGAAAGCCGAGCGGCAGCAGTGTTATGAGTACTAGGCCGAGCGCGATGGCGAAGTCGCGGGTGAGGCCGCTCAGTCGGTGGTCGACGTTGCGGGATTGGTCGAAGCCGCGCTCGATGCGGATGCCGGCGGGCAGATCGGGCGTGAAAGCGTCGACGGCCTTGTAAATGCCATCGCGGACATTGAAGACGTTCTCGCCGGGCTTCTGGTTGACGGTCAGAAAGACGGCCGGCTTGCCGTTCCAACGGGCGACGTGGCGTTGCTCGTCATAGGCCCAAGACACTTCGGCAACGTCGGCGACGCGCAGCGTGCGGCCTTCGGCGGACAGCAGGACGGTCCGGCGGATCTCGTCGAGAGAATCGAAGCCGCCCGTTGCTTTGATGTTGAAGCGTCGGTCGCCGGCGTAGACGACACCGGGCGGCGCGTCGATGCCTTCGGCCCTCAGCGCGTTTGCGACGCTTGCGACCGGGATGCCGAGAGCGGACAGTTTGCCCATGTCGACGGCGACGCGCACTTCGGACTTGGGTGCGCCCCAGATGCGCGCTTCCTTGACGCCCGGCACGCGATCGATGATGTCGCGAAGATCGTCGGCCGCGTCCTCAAGTTCGCGGTAGCTCGCCTTATCGCCCACGAACGCCATTTGGACGATGTTGGTGAGCGCCGTCGAAGCCTTTTCGATTTCGACGCGAATGACGCCGTCGGGCAATGTCGGGCGCAGGACGTTCACCTCACGCACGACCTCGTCGAACTTGCGGTCGACGTCGATATCCCACGAAAATTCCGACTGGATGACGGTGACGCCGTCCTGGCTGACCGAACGAATTTCCTTGATGTCATCGAGCGCGTCGATGGCGTCTTCGATGGGCTTTGCGACGAGCTTTTCCATCTCGGCCGGGCTCGCACCCGGCAGGATGACGCGCACGATGTAGATGGGGATCGGGAAGGTCGGATCTTCGGCGCGCGGGATGGTCAGAAGCGAATTGGCGCCCCAGAAGGCGAGGCCGGCGAACAGGACAAGCGTGAACTGCCAGTTTCGAACGAAGAACGCGCTGAGTTCGCTCACGCCATTCTGCTCACGATTGGGGCTGGTCGCTGACGATCGTGACGGGCTGGCCGTTGCGCAGATAGGGCGCGCCCGAGGTGACGACGCGGTCACCGCGCGCGAGGCCCTCGGCGATGAGGACGAGATCGTCGAGGAAGCCGCCGACGCGGACGCTGCGGCGCTGGGCGTTGCCGGCTTTGTCGACGATAAAGACGGCCGCCTGGTCGCCGCGGCCTTCGAGGAGCGCGATCACGGGGATCGCCAGATAGGTCGAGAAGCGGTCTTTCACCGAGGGCACGATGCGCGCCTCTCCCACCAAGCCCGAACGCAGGCCCGGCGCGACTTCCGTCAGGCGGAGCTCAACGTCGAAGGCGCCGGTGCGCTGATCCGCTTTGGCAGCCAAACGCGCCACGGTGGCTTTGATCGGCGCCGGGACGCCCGCGAAGCGCACCGTCGCACTGTCGCCGCCTCTGATGCGGGTGATTTGGGTGTCGGACACCGGCGTCATGAGGACGAGGCCGCCACTGGCGTCGCCGAAGAGCAGGATCGGCGCGCCGGGCGCGATCACTTCATTGGTTTCGACAAGCCGCGCGAGGACGATGCCGTCGCCAGGCGCCCGCAGTTCGGCCTTTGCACTGTCGAAGGCCGAAGAGTCGCGCGCCGCGCGGGCGCGTTCGACCTGCATCTTCGCTTCGTCGACCTTGGCCTGCGAGGCGAAGCCCTTCTTGAACAGATCTTCGGTGCGCTTCAAATTTGCTTCGGCGTTGTCGAGGGTCGCCTGTGTGTCCCGGCTACGCGCGCCGACGTCGGTCGGGTCGAGGCGCGCGAGCACGTCGCCGGCCTTCGCGGCGTCGCCCGCATCGACGTTGAAGCCTTTGACGATCCCGGAAACCTTAAACGAAAGCGTTATTTCGCGCTTGAAGAGCAGCGTTCCGGTGGTGCGAATTTCGCCCGCGCTTGGCGCCGGGGCCGCAATGGCGACTTGCACGGGGACGCGCGGCTGCTCGGGCGCGGCCGCCTTCGGCACCATCAAGGCCGCCCAAAGCCCAACTGCGCCGGCCGCCACCAGCGAGAGCATCGATGCCCTAACGCCTATCCGCATTTGCAGCCACCCTCGCCGTTCACAGAGTGAACAGTGTACACTTCATTTAGTCGTGCAAGTGAACAGTGTCAACTTAATACTCGGTTGACGTCATGGTGCTAGACCCGGGTACCTCGTTGTGTGGTAAACTGAGCACTAGGCATGACGCAGCGAAAACCACGCCCCTCACCACGCAAACGCATCGGCGCAGCCGCACGGCGCGCCCAGATTTTGCGCGTGGCCGGCGACATGTTCGCGAAGGACGGGATCGATGCGACGTCGATGCGGCGCATCGCTGCCAAGGCGGGCGTGACCGCGACCCTATTGTACAAGCACTTCGCGGACAAAGAGGCGCTGCTGTTTGCGATCGGCGAAGGGTTCTTCGCCAAGCTGGGCGCGGCGATGGAGGAAGCCGTCGGCGGCATTGCTGATCCGCTGGAGCGCATGCAGGCGGAGATGCGTTGCTACGTGCGCTGCGGCATTGAGAACCCGCGCGAGTATCATCTGACGTTCATGACCGCCCTGCCCCGCCTGAAGCGCGGCGCACAGATGAAGGCGTTTCGCGAGCGCCGCCGCCGGGGTGAGGCGATCCCAGCTGAAGAGATGACGTTAGGCATGAAGTGCTTTGGGCGGTTGGAGCAATCGGTCGCCGATCTTGTCGCCGCGAAGATGACCCGGTCGAAGGACGTTCCGGCGATGGCCGAAGCGGCATGGGCGGTTGGGCACGGGCTCGTTTCGCTGGTCATTACTCACGACGATTTCGGCTTCACCCCGCCTGGGCGGCTGGTCGAGCAGTCGATCGATATGATGCTGCACGGATTATTGAAGCGCTAAGCGCCGGGCGCGTTATGATTGGCCTCCGGCACTTTAGGAGGCGCCCATGGCCGCAAACGATGTTGAGCTTGCCCGTCATGACGGCGTGGACTTCCGCTCGGTCCGATTGCAGCTACAGGCGGACGGCAGTTTGCGTTTGCACACTTATGATATGGGGTCCAAGTCGCCGACCGCGGACGGGCGCGAGCAGAGCGAGTTTTGGGTGACGGTGCCGCCGCAAGAGGTTGGAAAACTAGCCTTTCTCCTCATGAAGGAGCGGTTCGGGGGGCGGCTTCAAGCCGTCACCGAATTTCGGGACTTCTGCAAGGGCAACGAGGTTCTGAACGAGTTCAGAACCTCGCCGTGAGGCGGGGTAGCCACTTGCGTGCGGCCCACTATAATGGCGCCGCTTTGCGAGGGGTCTCATGCGTTTATCGACGGTTCTATCGGCTGGTTTGTTGATCGCGTCGGCGAGTACGGCGTTCGCCGCCGAGGAAGAGTGGCGCGAGGTCGAGCCCGAAAATTTGGTGGTGATGGATGTCAGCTATGGCCGCATCCTGCTTGAGCTTGCTCCTGCGTTTGCGCCCAAACATGCCGAACGGTTTCGCGCTTTGGTGCGCGCGAAGTTCTACGACGGGCAAAGCTTCTATCGCGTGATCGACGGGTTCGTCGCGCAAGGCGGCATCGGCGAGGGCGACGACAAGAAGACGCCGGAGTGGCCCGCGCTGCAGGCGGAGTTCGACCGGCCGATCGACGACGATTTGACGTTCACGCAGCTGGGCTCCCCGGATCTGTTCGCGCGAGAAGTGGGACATGTCGACGGGTTTCCCGTCGGGCGCGATTGGGACGAGGGCCGGACGTGGATCTTGCATTGTCCGGGCACGCTTGCGATGGCGCGCGACAACGATCCGAATACGGGGTCGACCGAGTTCTATGTTCCGATCGGCCATGGGCCGCGGCGGCTCGATCGCAATCTGACGGCGTTCGGGCGCGTGCTCGACGGCATGCAATATCTGCAGAAACTCAATCGCGGCGACCCGAAGGTCGAAAGCGGCGTCATCCAGGATGCGTCGAAGCGCGATGCGATCGTGCGCGTGCAGATTGCGGCCGACATGCCGGTGGGCGAGCGGCCCCGCATCCAAGTCGTCGATACGGCGTCCAAGGGGTTTGCGGAATTCAAGGCTCAGCGGCGCAATCCGGCGCCTGACTTCTACAAGAAGGTCTCGCCGAACCTCGACATCTGCGCGTTCAACGCGCCGGTACAGGTGCCTACGACGCCGCAACCCAACAAGCGCTCGCGCCGCCGCTAACAAGACAGTCGCGAACCGTCAAACGCGCGTACAAGACTTGCCGCTCGCGGGGGGATAAGCGGTGCCGCCACGAGGAGGTCTTGATGAATGATTCCAGCATAGGACGGTTTTCGCGCCGTAATCTTCTTCTGGGCGGCGGCGCGATCGTGGCTGCCGGGGTGGGCGCCTATGCGCTGGTGCGTGGTCTGATGTCGTCAACTCGCTCCGCCATCAAACCCGTGAGCTTCAGCTTTGACGAGACAGGTCAGTGCGTTTTGAGCGCGACGATGACGGAGGGACCCTACTACGTCGACGAGGCGCTGGTGCGACGGGACGTCCGCGATGGTCGCGCGGGCCAGGAATTTCTGGTGCGCCTGAAAATCACAGACGCCAAGAGCTGTGAGGCGACCCCGGGTGCCGTTGTCGACATTTGGCACTGCGACGCCGACGGAAACTACAGCGCGGCGCCACCGCTGGGCAGCGAGGAACGCACGCCGGCGGGCCACCTCAAACCGAACAGCGGCGATCGGTTTTTGCGCGGTCGGCAGATCGCCAACGTCGACGGAATTGTCGAGTTCGTGACCATCTATCCGGGCTGGTACAGAGGGCGCACGCCCCACATTCACTTCAAAATTCACGTGGGCGAGCGCGAGGTCGCGACCAGTCAACTGTTCTTTGCAAAGGAACTTTCGGCAGAGGTTTACGCTACGCCGCCGTATGCGGCGCGGGGGCTCGCCGACACGACCAACGACGATGACGGCGTGCTTCGTTCCGTGGGGGTGGCGGACGGCGTTTGGCCCAAAGTCGTGCGCGACGGTGAGCGGCTCGTTGGAACTTTGACGGTCGGCGTCGCGCGCGCGACGGACTTGGCCGCCCTCGGCCGTTAGTCCTTGAAACCAGCTCTGGGAGTTTGCGAGCATGCGCCTTGTCACGACCGCATTCATCTTGACGATCCTGTCCATCCCAGCCCTTGCCGCGGAACCGCAGCAGCAGCCTCAGGGCGGGGCGGTACGCGAGGCCTGCAAGGCGGACATCGCCACGCATTGTGCCGGGCTTGAGCCTGGCGGCGGACGTATCCGGGCGTGCTTGAAGGCGAACCGCGACAAGCTATCGGACGGATGCAAAGCCGCGATCGCGGCCGCTATTCAGGCGCGCAAAGACTCGAAGTCGTCGAGCACGCCGGCGCCGACGACCACGCCCTAGCGTTCAGCGCTTCGCAGCTTCGCGATCAACGGTTCGCATTACCCTCGTGTCCGCGTACCAGGCGCAAACCAGCGCCTGCGGCGGTTTCGCGGATATGTTTTCGGCGTTGTAGATGACCTGAATGATCCCTTGCTCATCGATGTGAGCGCGACCCGGTTTGCAGGTGCCGAGTTCCTTCCCTTTGCGGACGGTCGACCATAGGTTCAGGGTTGAGGGCACGAACTGCCATCCTCCGAGGGCAACTTTCGGCCTCATGGATAGACTCTCCTGGCCTGGTGCGCCCGAATGATCCTGCGTGAATGCGTGATCGACGGTCACTAGGTCCGATCGATCATACGTCGAAGATTCCAGTTCCAGCCGCCAGCGCGGTGGCCAGTACGCCTCCACGTATCCGTCTTCGGAATTCAGGCCGGCGACGAACCCGGTCTCATAAGAGTCAGCTCTCAGTGTGGCCGAGCATCCAGCTCTCGTGATCGCGTTGCCGCGCTGAAGGCAGTGTTTGCCTTGGGTGACCGTGACACCCTTTAGAACAAGCGTCTCCGAGAGTTCGATCTCTCGCGGCGCGTGCGGATTGGCCGCCGCCCAGCGCAGGTTCAACACGGCTTGCTTCGGGTCAGCAATGTTGGGTGTGAACCACATCATCAACCCCGTTCGGGTCGCCATGCAGTCCTGCCACGCCTTGACGATGCGCTTGTCGCCGGACGAAAGCGCGACCGCCACTTGATCGTCAAACGGCGAGAAATCAAATCGTGCGAGGCTTCTCTGGAAGGCATCGTAATCGACAGCGGGAAATGCGGATCCCAATATCGCATCACCGGCGGGGAACGACGCACCGAGCAACTTCATCCTGTTGCGGTCGCGATAGGACGCCGTCTTCAGGTATGCAAAGGCGAGCGACGTGAGAAAGCGATTGCTCGATATCTCTTTGGGCTGGAACCCCGGCTTTTCAGGGAGGAGATCCGTGCACTCCTGCGCTGCGGCAGTCGTCGGCGCGGCGCATCCCAAGAAGAGTATTAGTGCGAGCCAATACACCGGGTGCATGTAGCGCATCGGGATCCCCTCTCTTCTGTGTTGAGCAGCATTCTCTTGCCCGCCACTCCACCAAGTCAAGGCGAGGCAGGCAACAGTGCTGTCGATCTTGGCTCACGCGTGGCGCGGCGGATCGGGCGGGAGGGGGATGAATTCCTGATTGTCGAGATCGGGCAGCTTCATGCG
>JAEUMM010000013.1 GCA_016792645.1 Alphaproteobacteria bacterium
AGGCCCTGGAAGTACCAGCTGTTGATGGCGGCATATGACCGCCCGTCGATACCTTCGACGAACAGATTGTTCTCAAGCCGGTCAAGCGACGAGATGTCGTAGCGCTTCAGATATGTGTCGTTCGACGTCAGCTGCGCGTCGTAACCCCAGCGCCAAATTTCGTCGATCTGGAAGCGGCCGCGTCCAAAAATATGACCTTGCAGCGTGTCGTCGCCCTGCTCGTTGCCGAAGCGGTCGCGCGCTTCGCCATACCGTCCGCTCGCCTGGATGTTATAGGCGCCCGTCTCGGTGCGTTGGCGCCATTCGCCCTTGAGCAATGGGCCATCATTCTCGGTGTACATCGGCGCGAGCAGCAAGTCGTAGCTCGGATCGAGCGCGAAATAATACGGTACCTCAAGGAAGTAGCCGAGATCGGTCGAGTGTCCGACGCCGGGCACCAGGAAGCCCGACTGACGCGGCGCCTGCGGATCCGAATGCGAGAAATAGGGCAGGTAGGCGACCGGCACGCCGAACACTTCGAAGAACGCGTCTTCGTATTCGACCCGCGCCTTTTCCTGATTGTAGATGACCTTGAACGCCTTGATCTGCCACGTCGGCGCCTTCGTCGGTTCTTCTTTGCAAGGCTTGCAAGTCGTGTACGCCGCTTTCTCAAGCGTCAGTACCGAACCATCCGTTCGCGTCGCCCGAGCAGCAGCCAAATGACCGCGGCCCGCGATCATGACGTTGAGGCTCTCGATGACGCCGTCGCGGATATCGTCGGTCACTTCGATGCGGTTGCCCGACAGCGTCGTTCCGTTCGCCTCGCGGATCGTCGCGTTGCCTTCGGCGATGACGACGCGCGTCTTCTGGTCGTAGGTCAGCTTCTCAGCGGACAGGGTGCGCGGCCCGTAGATGACCTCGACGTTGCCCTCAGCCGTCACGACGCTGGCGTTCGCGTCATAGGTCATCTTGTCGGCGCGGATCAGAACTTCGGTGGGCTTCGCAGCCTCACCCGTGGCACCGCCGGGCGTCGACGACGGTTCGTCGGCCGCAGCGCGCGACGCGAGCGGAATCAGAATCGGGGCATGTCCGGCAGCTGCTGCAAGCGAGACAGTCGAACACGAGGCAAGGAGAACTGTGATGAGGCGATACGCGACCGTCATCCATCCTCCTGGTTAAACAAAGACGCCATACCCAACAACAACGCAGTTGTGGCAGGCGCCCACGCAGCCAGAGCAACCGGGACGATGCCGGATATCCCCAGGGCGTGAGTCACGTCCGTGAAGAAATACAACAGGAACCCGGTCAGTACGCCCGAGAGAATGAGCCTCGCAGCCCCCCCTAGACGCGCCAGCCGAAGCGAGAATGCCGCCGCGACGAATATCATAGCGCATAACAGCAGCGGACCCGCAAGCAAGGCGTGGTAGTGAAGCCTATGTTTTGTCGCCGAAAAACCGGCTGACTCGGCTTGGGAAATGAACTGGGGAAGGTCCCAAAACGCGATGGTATCAGGGGTTGCAAAGCTTTCTTGTATCTGGTTCGGAGTTAACGACGTTTTCACATCGAGTGTCGGATAGAACACAGCTGGACGGTCCGGGCCGGTAACCCAGGCCTTTTCGAGGCGCCATTTCTCCCGCTCCAGGGTCGCAACCTTGGCGTCGATTCGACCGCGAAACTCGTCCTTGCCCTCATAGATGAACAGGATCACGTCGCGCAGCTTGAGCCCGCTGTCCGACACACCCAGCGCGTGAATGACCGTCTGGCCCTTCTCGTCGCCCTGCCTCAGCCAAAGCCCGTTGCTCGAAACCGCCAGCAGCGATGAGCGCCCCCTGATATAGCGCGCCTCCAACTCCTCATAGCGCGACACCAATTGGGCCGCGAAGGGGTTGTAGGCAGTCGTCATGAAGACGCCGATGACGAACGATACGGCGAGGGCAGGGGCGAGAAACAGCCAAGCCGACACCCCCGAGGCACGCGCGATGACCAACTCCTGGGACCGCGTCAGACGGGCAAAATTCCAAATCGCGCCGAACAGGATAGCAAACGGCATCATCTTTTCGGTGAGGTTCGGCAGCTTCAGCAGAGCCATGCCGATAATGCTGCCCAGCGGCACGGCCTCGCGTCCCGCGGTGCGGTTGAGGAGTTCGACAATGTCGATCACGAAGCCAAGTGTGACGCACATCCCGAACACGACCCCGACGCTGATCAGGAACTGCAGGCCGAGATAGCGCGACAGCGTCCAACTGAGGGTCATTGCTGAACGCCCACCGGCGCCCGCCCCGTCGAACCGCGCCTCAGCATTTCAAGGCTGGGTATCGACAGGAAAATCAGAAGGCCGACGATCCAGAGCAGCGGCCAGATATACATCAACGGCACCGCGTCCGGCTGCGCGTTGGTCAGCTGCTGAAAGCCAAATCCGGGCAATCGCGCCGCGAGAACGGCACCCATCGCCATCGCAATGCGCCCGGCATAGCCGCGCCGGTTGAAGTTGCCGCCGATCAGCGCCACCACGCCGATGAGCGCGAATACCAAGCAATAGAGCGGCCCAGTCAGCCGATTGTGGGCTTCAGAGAAGTACTTTCGCCGCTGCTTGTCGTTGACGGTCTTGGGCGGATTCAAAAGCTCGCTGATATATTGCTCGCTGGCCTCGCGGGCCAGCGGATCGCGCTGCTTGTCGAATTGCCCTAAGTCGAACGTATGTCTCTCGAAGTCGAGGATCTTCAGCCGGCCTTCGCCACCCTCGACCCACTGCGCGTTTCCTTTGTACATAATCAGGCGCGGGCCGGCGGGCGTATTGGCCAGCACACCGCGCTCGGCCATGTATGTCGCGATCCCTTTCGGATTGCGCGCGTCGTGGACAAGAATGCCGCGGATGTCGCCGCCCGAATTCTGACTGACATAAACGGTCAGCCCGCTGATCGGATTTGTGAACGCGCCCTCGCGAACGAAGGTGTTCACAAGGTCCGCGCGGATCTCGAAGACGCGATCCTTCATCTCGCGCATCCCCGCCGGCATGACGACCAGACTAAAGAGATACCCGACGATAGTCGCCGCAACGGCGATCACCAGCACAGGCCCCGCAACCGCCCACCGACTGAATCCGGCAGCCCAAATGACGACGAGTTCGCTTTCGACGTAAAGCCGGTTCAAGGCGTAGAGCACGGCGCAGAACAGCGCGAACGGCAGGATCAACGCCATCAGCTGGGGCAGGGCCAGCATGGTCAAATAGAGATAGGTCAGCGCCGACTGGCTCTGATTGATCACGAGATCGAGCATGCGCAGCGACTGCGACAGCCACACCACGCCGGTCAGCACGAATGTGAAAAACAGCAGCGGCCCGCCGATTTGCCGGAAGATGTAACTCGAAATTCCGGACATGGGCCTTATGTCGCCGCCTTGGGGTCAGGCCGGACCGTCCGGCCGCTTCACAACACTGTTTCGGCCCGTTAAAACCGCGATGCCCTGGCCGCCGGCCAGCGTGCGAAATTCCAAGCTGAATCAGCGTTTGCAGCGGACAACCGCATAAGCCACCCGCGCCGTCCGCGCAACGATCTTCAAGCTTACCCGGGGTCTTCGCTTCCGTTAAGAGATAACAGGTCATGCAAATCAACTTTGTGAAGTCCGAAGTCCCCGATGAAGGCACGCTGGCGGTCGGCACGACCGAGAGCGAGGATCTCACCGGCTTCCTGGAGCAACTGGATAAGAAGACCAAGGGCGCCCTGGAGCGGGCGCTCAAGGCCGCCCGTTTCACCGGCGCCAAGGGGCAGGTTGTGGAAATCTTGGCCCCGTCCGGCCTCGATATCGACCGGGTCTTGGTTGTCGGACTGGGCAAGGCCGACGATTTCAAAGCGGAGACGGCTGAGATTTTGGGCTCGTCTGCCGTCGCCCGGCTTCTCACCAGCGGCGAAAAGACCGCCACCCTGATCCTCCAGCTGCCCAAGGGCTCGGACGTTGATGAGGCCACCGCCGCCGCCCGCGTGGCGCAAGGCGCGACCCTGCGCAGCTATCGTTTCGACCTCTACCGCACGACACAAAAGAAGACGGACAAGCCCACGCTGGCCAAAGTGAATGTCGGCGTGGCCGACGTCGCCGAAGCAAAGAAGGCGTGGAAAGGCCCCGAGGCCGTGGCCCGCGCCGTCACCTTCGCCCGCGATCTCGTCACCGAGCCGCCGAACGTGCTCTACCCGGAAGAGTTCGTGAAGCGCGCTCGCAAGCTCGAAGACCTCGGCGTCGAAGTCGAAGCTCTCGGCGAAAAGGAAATGACGAAGCTCGGTATGGGCGCGCTGCTCGGCGTCGGCCAAGGCTCCCAACGCGAGACCCAATTGCTCATCATGCAATGGAAAGGCGCGCGCGACCGCAACGCCCAACCCATCGCGTTTGTCGGCAAGGGCGTCACCTTCGACACCGGTGGCATCTCGATCAAACCCGCCGCCGGCATGGACGCAATGAAGTACGACATGGGCGGCGCCGCCGCCGTCACCGGCTTGATGCATGCGCTCGCGGGCCGCAAGGCGAAAGCCAACGTCATCGGCATCTGCGGCCTCGTCGAGAACATGCCCGACGGCAACGCACAGCGCCCGGGCGACGTCGTCCGCTCGATGTCGGGTCAGACGATTGAGGTTCTGAACACCGACGCCGAAGGCCGCCTCGTTCTGGCCGATGCCCTTTGGTACTGCCAGAACCGCTTCAAGCCGAAGTTCATGGTCGACCTCGCAACCTTGACCGGCGCGATCCGCATTTCGCTGGGCTTGGAAATGGCGGGTCTGTTCTCGAACAACGACGAACTCGCAGAACGTCTCGCGGCCGCCGGCAAGGCGGAGGGCGAAAGCCTGTGGCGCATGCCGATGGGCGAACGC
>JAEUMM010000024.1 GCA_016792645.1 Alphaproteobacteria bacterium
GGTCCGCCCGATCGACGGCGTCATCACCATCGGCTGCGACGCCCCGCTTACAGTTGCGACCGTCGCCGACCGCCTGAAAATCCCAGGCATCCCGATCGAAGCCGCCGAACTCGCGCAAGACAAGTTGGCGATGAAACGCCGCTTCGCCGAAGCCGGCGTGCCGGTGCCGTGGTTCGCCCCACTCGCCGACGCCGAACAACTCCACGCGATCATCAAACAGCGCGGCTACGGCCTCGTCATCAAACCCGTCGACAGCCGCGGCAGCCGCGGCGTGCAACGCCTCAAACCCGGCGCCGATCTCGAAGCCGTCTTCGACCGCGCCGCGGCACAATCCCCGACGCGCCGCGTCATGGTGGAAGAATACCTGGCCGGCGCACAAATCTCGACTGAGTCGATCCTGATCGAAGGCGACGGCTTCACCCCCGGCTTCTCCGACCGCAACTACGAATACCTCGACCGCTACGCCCCATACTTCATCGAAAACGGCGGCGACCTCCCCAGCCACCTCGACGAGAAAACGCAAGAAGCCGTCAAACGCACCGCCGAAGCCGCAGGCCGCGCACTCGGCGTCAGCACCGGCAACATCAAAGGCGACCTCGTGGTCGTCGGCGGCAAGCCCTACGTCATCGAACTCGCCGCCCGCGCATCGGGCGGCTACTTCTGCACCCGCGAAATCCCGCTCAACACCGGCGTCGATTTCATCGGCGCGGTGATAAAGATCGCGCTGGGCGAACACGTCAACGCCGCCGACCTGATACCGAAACGCCTAACCCCCATCGTCCAACGCTACGCCTTCCCCGAACCCGGCCGCGTCACGCGCATCACAGGTCTCGAAGACGCGCGCCGCGTCCCCGGCATCGAAGAACTCATCGTCACGGTCGCGCTCGGCGACGAAATCCACCCGCCGACGCATTCCGGCTGCACAGCCGCCATGGTGCTCGCCACCGGCAACAGCGTCGCCGCCGCCCGCACCAGCGCCACGGCAGCCCTCGCCGCGCTGAAAATAGAAACCGTGCGCGCATGAGCAAGTTAAACGTCTTCGCGCTCTTCCACCTCAACATCGCCTTCTCGTCGATCGAGGAAGAACAACGGCCCGAAGTCGTCGCCCGCTGCTATTGGCCGCTCTTGAATCTCCCCGACGCTATCAACGCCCCCATCGCCATCGAAGCGACCGGCTACACGCTCGAAAGCATCGCCGCGATCGATCCAAGATGGATCGGCGAACTGCGCCGGCTGATCGGCTTGGGCCGCATCGAATTCATCGGCTCAGGCTACGCGCAACTGATCGGCCCGCTCGTGCCCGCGCAGGTCAACGAAGCGAACCTCGCGATCGGCCACACCGTCTACGAAAACCTTCTCGGCGTCCGCCCGACCATCGCCCTCGTCAACGAACAAGCCTACGGCGCGGGCCTCGTGCCCCTCTATCTCGCCGCCGGCTATCGCGCGATCCTGATGGACTGGGACAACGTCGCCGCGCACCATCCCGACTGGGACAGCGAAACGAAATTCCACCCGCAGCACGCACGCGGACCCGACGGCTCGGAGATCGGCCTGTTGTGGACGCACACGATGGCGTTCCAAAAACTGCAACGCCTCGCCCACGGCGACATCGAACAACGCGAATACCTGGCCTTCGTCGAAGCCCAACGCGGCCGCGACCCGCGCGTCCTTCCGCTCTACAGCAACGACGCCGAAATCTTCGACTTCCGCCCTAAGCGTCTGCACACCGAAGAAGCGATCCAATCCGGCGAATGGCAAAGCATCGCCGAAGCCTGGTCCCGTCTCGCCCACTCCGCACGCGCACGCTTCATCAAACCGTCGGACGCTCTCGTCCTCACCGACAACGCCGCCGCGAACCAGCTGCTCGACCTGCAAACCGCCGCCTATCCCGTGCCGGTGAAGAAGCAGAAGAAATACAACATCACCCGTTGGGCTGTGTCCGGCCGCGACGACCTCGCCGTCAACGCAAGCTGTCACCGCATCCTCCAGGGCTTGAACGAGCGCAACGTCCAAGACCCCAACGCCTGGCGCGAACTCTGCTACCTCTGGTCCAGCGACTTCCGCACCCACATCACCCAGACCCGTTGGCTGCGCTACCGCGAACGCCTCAGCGCCGCCGAAGACGTCTTCGCTGTGCCGCCGCAACCGCTGCCCAAGCCAATGGGCGCACCCGCAGGCCGCACCGAACACAAATGGCTCGAGATCGAAACCCCCTCGCTCTCCGCCGTCCTGAACCGCCGCCGCGGCCTCGCCATCCACGAAATCCGCGCGCGCGATGACAGCCGCCCACCCATGCTCGGCTCGCTCCTCCACGGCTACTACGAAGACATCGACCTCCAATTCGATTGGTACAGCGGCAACTGCACCTTTGAAGCGCCCGGCGTCCCGAAAACCACCGACCTCGATTGGGCAGCCCCCAACGTCTACGGCGACGAGCAAACCGGCGACGCCATCGTCGAGGCCGAAATCGCAACGCCGCTTGGGCCCATCTTCAAACGCCTGCGCTTTTCCGCCCACACGCCGCGCGTCGAATTCGAGCTGGCCTTCGCGTGGAACGACTGGGGCCGCGGCTCGCTGCGTCTCGGTAACTTCCTGCTGAACCCGGCGGCCTTCGACCACGACCGCCTGTCGTTCGCAACGCACAACGGCGGCCGCCGCGCCGAAACCTTCGCCCTCAACGAAACGGTCGATCATGGCCGCCCCATCTCATTCCTCGTCTCCGCCTCCACCGGCGTCGGGATGACAGAGGGTTGGATAGAAATCGGCGACGACAACCGCGCCGTCCGCGTCGACGTCGACCGCACCACGGCCCAACTCGTCGGCATGGTCCAACACCAGCGCACACGCGAAGGCTTCTTCTGCCGCCTGGCACTCTCCGCGCTCGAACTCGACGAGACACGCAAGCCCGATCCTGTGACGGGCCCTCGGTGCTTCCGCTACGGCCTGGCGCTGCGTTAGCCGCGGCCTGCGTTAACGTCTCGTTTCCACTATTTTCGGTCGCCCTTAACCAACACGGCCTTACCTTTTCGCTGAAGTTCCTCCTGCGATCAGGTCACCGATGTCCGCTGCCAGCCAGCCCCATTACGCCACCGACGATGACGAAGCCCTTCCCGGCGCTCACGGCCTGCTTCAGCAGACCCGCGATTTTCTGCATCCTGCGATCGACCTGAACGACCGCACCGTGCTGGTTACCGGCGGCACCGGCTCATTCGGCAAGCACTTCGTGCGCACGGTCATCGCCCGCTACAAGCCGAAGAAGCTCATCATCTTCTCGCGCGACGAACTCAAGCAATACGAGATGGCGCAGGTCTTCCCGCAGGACCGCTTCCCCTTCATGCGCTACTTCAT
Source organism: Alphaproteobacteria bacterium (assembly GCA_016792645.1). GTDB lineage: Bacteria > Pseudomonadota > Alphaproteobacteria > Micropepsales > Micropepsaceae > SZUA-430. The sequence goes on from JAEUMM010000024.1 coordinate 3,349, forward strand.
CGGCGACGTGCGCAACGTCGACCGCCTTGAGATGGCGATGCGCGATGTCGACTACGTCATTCACGCGGCCGCGCTGAAGCAGGTGCCGATCGCCGAGTACAATCCCTTCGAGTGCATCGCGACCAACGTCATCGGCGCCGAGAACGTGGTCCAAGCCGCGATCCGCCGCAACGTCAAGCGCGTCATCGCGCTCTCCACCGACAAGGCCGCGAACCCGATCAACCTCTACGGCGCCTCCAAACTCGCCGCCGACAAGATCTTCGTCGCCGCCAACAACCTCTCCGGCGCCGACGGCTGCCGCTTCGGCGTCGTCCGTTACGGCAACGTCGTCGGCTCGCGCGGCAGCGTCATGCCCTTCTTCCAAAAGCTGATCGCCGAACACGCCGACTCGCTCCCCATCACCGACCCGCGCATGACCCGCTTCTGGATCACGCTGACCCAAGGCGTGAACCTCGTCCTGTCGTCGATGGAGCTGGTGCACGGCGGTGAAATCTTCGTGCCGAAAATCCCATCGATGAGCACCGCCGACCTCGCGCGCTCGATGGCCCCGCAAATGCCGCATAAAGTCATCGGCATACGCCCCGGCGAAAAGCTGCACGAAATCATGATCTCCGCCGACGACGCGCGCCAGACGTTGGAGCTGATCGACCGTTACGTGATCCTGCCCAGCTACTTCTCAGGCCCCCGCAACGCCTACATCGAACGCGGCGCCAAACCCGTCCGGGAAGGCTTCGCCTATTCCAGCGATGCGAACCCGGAACGGCTCGACGCCCGCGTCCTGCAAAACATGCTGGCCGACGCTTTCGCATGAGCTTCCTGCCCTACGGCCGCCAAGTCATCGAAGATGACGACATCGCAGCCGTCGTGCAGGCCCTGCGTAGCGACTACCTGACCACCGGCCCGCGCGTCGCCGAATTCGAACAAGCGCTTGCCGCCGCGACTAAGGCCAAGCATGCGATCGCATGCTCCAACGGCACCGCCGCGCTCCATCTCGCGGCGCGCGCTCTCAATCTCGGACCCGGTACGACAACCATCGTTCCCGCCGTCACGTTCCTGGCGACAGCAAACGCCGTGCGCCTGAACGGCGGCGACGTCGTCTTCGCCGATGTCGACCCCGACACCGGCCTGATGCGCGCATCGGACCTCGAAGAGGCGCTCACGCGCTGCGAAACCGGCGCCAGCGCCGTCTTCAACGTCCACCTCGCCGGCCAATGCGGAGACATCGTCGGCATCCATGCCCTCGCCCGCGATCACGGCCTGCGCATCGTCGACGACGCTTGCCACGCCATCGGAACATCCTACGGCCGCGGCAACCGCATCGGCGACAACGCCTACGCAGATCTGAGCTGCTTCTCGTTCCACCCGGTTAAGACAATTGCGCTCGGCGAAGGCGGCGCGATCACCACCAACGACAGCGCCCTCGCCGGCATCGTCGCCCGCGACCGCACGCATGGCATGACGCGCGACCCGAACGACTTCGTTCAGAGAGCGGAAGCACTAGACCCGCGCAACGAAGCAAACCCTTGGTACTACGAAATGGAGGCGCCGGGGCTGAACTACCGCATCCCCGACATCCTTTGCGCGCTGGGCACCAGTCAGCTGAAGAAGCTGGACCGCTTCGCCACGCGCCGGCACGAACTCGTCGCCATCTATGACGCCGCGCTCCCCTCTCTCGGTCGGCATGTAAAACTGCTGGCGCGCACGCCGGGTGTCACGCCCGCGTGGCACCTGTACATCGCCTTGATTGATTTTGCAGGACTCGGAGTCGACCGCGCCGCGGTGATGCAGCGCCTGACCGCGCAAGGCATCGGCACGCAGGTTCACTACCTGCCTGTCTACCGCCAACCCTACTATCGTGAATTCGATCCCGCGTTGAAGCTGCGGGGCGCCGACGAATACTACCGTCGCACACTCAGCCTGCCGTTGTTCCCGGCAATGACCGACGAAGATCCCGCGCGCGTCGTTCGCGCACTGGGCCAAGCGCTGGGGCTCTAGGCCCGCTCGTCGACCTCGTGCGCAATCTCTTCGCGCCGCCTGTCTTCCAACTGACGCAGATACTCGGAAAGGCGAAGCATTTCTTCGGCCGGATACTGCCACAAGACGTCCCCGCTCTCGGCGTCGACCGAACGGTACACATATGCGCGTGTGTTCTTATCGCGTGAGATCATCATGTGCCGCTCGGCTTCGGCCGACGCTCTCCGCTGGCTCTCGCGATAGTCGTCCGTACCGCGATTGTCGGCCTGCGGCCTACGCGGCGGTTCGACAGGAGGTTCCGGCGGCCGGATCGGCGCCACTCGCGGCACTGCCACCGCTGACGGTGGTGAAACTTGAATTGGATCGCTCATGGTCGATCCTCCCTATTACAGCCCCCTCGTCCTTTCTTCGCGGTTTCATGAGGGAACCGATGCGTGCTTCAATGAGATACGGGGCCGGCTTGACGCGCCGGCCCCGCCACACTCAATTTCCGGCGTTTACCGGAACAGCGACAACAGAACCGTCGGCGCCTGGTTGGCGATCGACAGAGCCGAGATACCCAGCTGCTGCCTCGTCTGCAGCGACTGGAGGCGGGCGCTTTCCACGGCCACGTCGGCGTCGACGAGGTTACCGATGCCGTTCTGCAGTTCGTCGGACAACTTCGAGACGAACTCCTTGTGGATGCCGAGCTTCTTCGAGTCGGTACCGAGCTGCGCCAACGCCAGGTTCAAGTTGTTGAGCGACGTCTCGATGGTCGCAACCATCGTCGAGGCCGCAGCCTGCGTCGACACGTTGCCGGCCGCCGCCACGGTTACGAGCGAACCGCCGAGCGACAGGTTGCGCGCCGTCGCCGTGATGGCCGACGAACCGTCGGTGTTGGCGAGAGCGGTGATGTTCGTCGAGCCTGTGACCAGCGTCGAACCGTCGAACGTGGCGTTCGACAGTGTCTTCGTGATCTGGTCACGAAGAGCGGTGAATTCCGCATTGTACGCGGCGCGAGCGTTGGCGTCGATCGCGGTGTCTTTCGCCGCGAGCGCTTTTTCCTTCATTTCCTTCAGCAGGTCCGAAACCGCCGTGCCGGCCGCAACGCCCGTGTCGACGACGCTGATGGCGCGGTTCAAGCTGTTCGTAACGGAGTTGAAGTTCTGAACGTCAGAACGCATGCCCTGCGCAATCGCGAAGATGGCGCCGTTGTCCTTCGGACCAGCAACCTTCAAGCCGGTGTTGATGCGCTGTTGCGTGATTTCGAGTTGCTTGGTGGTGGCGTTCAGGTTTTGCAGCGCGACCATCGCGCCGTAGTTGGTGTTGACCGAAATAGCCATGTGAACTTCTCTCCGTTCTGGTCGTGAGTGGCGTTTTGCCCGCAGAGCGTTTTGCCCCGCATGCCCTCAGTCGCAACGCGCGTACCTGAAAAAGGTGCGGAATTTCTTCGCACTTCCTCAACCATTCGGATCGAGGTCCGGCGCGGTTTGAGATCGGCGGTAATTCGACGCTCACCATGCGGTAGCGCGGCATTCCGGCGGCGCGCGGTAAAAACTGCCCGGCAAATTCTGCCGCACCGGAACTTCTTGCCGGACAAGAACGAAAAAAGGCGGCGCCCGAAGACGCCGCCGAAGTCATGCTAGAAAGGAGCCAGTCTTATGTGCGGGCCGCCATGGCGCCCCGCGGGTAGGCTTTAGCTACGGAACAAGTTCAAGATCACCTGCGGCGCCTGGTTGGCGATCGACAGGGCCTGGATGCCCAACTGCTGCTTTGTCTGCAAGGACTGCAGGCGGGCGCTTTCCTTCGCGAGATCCGCATCGACCAGGTTGCCGATGCCGTGCTCGAGCTCGTCAGACAACTTGCCGATGAAGTTCTTGTGCAACGTCACCTTCTTGGAGTCCGTGCCAAGCTGGGACAGTGCGAGGTTCAAGGCGTTCAGCGACGTCTCGATGGTCGCGATCATCGTCGAGGCGCGCGCCGCGGTCGAGATGGTCGACGTCGAAGCCACGGTCACGATCGAACCGCCCAGCGACAAGTTGCGCGAGGCGACGGTGATGAACGAGTTGCCGTCGGCATTGGCCAGCGCCTGGATGTTCGTGACCGAACCGTTCAGGATGTTCGAACCGTCGAAGGCCGCGTTCGCTACCGTCTTAGTGATCTGATCGCGCAGCGCCGTGAAGTCGGCGTTGTAGGCCGCACGTGCGTTGGCGTCGATCGAAGGATCTTTCGCCGCCAGGGCCTTCTCCTTCATCTCCTTCAGAAGCTCGGAGATGCCGGTGCCGGCCGCGACCGCCGTGTCGGCGACCGACAGCGTACGGTTCAAGCTCTGGGTCACGGCGTTCAACGCCATGACGTCCATGCGCATGTTCTGGGCGATGGCCCAGACGGCGCCGTTGTCTTTGGGTCCCGAGATCTTGAGACCGGTGTTGACGCGGTTCTGAACCCCTTCGAGGTCCGAATTCGTTGCGTTCAAGTTCTGGAGCGCAATCATCGCTCCGTAGTTGGTGTTCACGCTGATCATGGCAGTGGGCTCCTTCCATTCTGGACTGCATTGGGCGAACGTTCTTTGATGGCGTTCGTCCTCGGTGTGGTTACCGCAACCCTCGTGCCAACCCGAAAATGCAAGGAAATCCACCAAAAATAAGGCCCGCACGGTGGCGGGCCAGGTAAGTCTTGCAAGTTTTGCCGGGCATTGTTCGCTGCCGGTCAGTTCTTTCCGCGTGACCCTCTAGGTCGCCGGACGCTGCGATAGTCCCGCCATAATCGACTTATTGACGTCGATCAGCGGCTCAAGCGATGCGCCGGTGCTGGCAACGTCGCTGGAAAAGCGCGACACCCACAACGACAGGGAAATGATCTGCGCCCGCAACGCGTCGGGCAGCTGATTGCCCTTCGACGAACAATCGACCGCCAGCGCGCTCCACAGCCGCCGGTTCCAATCCAACGCGTCGACGAGCTGCGTGATGTTCGCGCGCCCGACCTTGTTCGCTTCGATCAATGCTTGGGTAACCTGCGCGAACAACCGATACTCGGTGTCGCGCGGGTTTTCAGCGGACCGCTGCGCCTTCTGATACGCTTGCAGGGACATAGTTCAGCCTCAGACCTTCGAACTCGAAAAGTTGGCGGCACTTGATCAGCGCCTTGTAGTAGTGGCCCTGCAGCACGTCGCGCGAGACGGCGACGCAAGTGGCAAGGGCGTCACGGTCAGTGATCGCGTTCATGAACTCGCTCATGCGCGCCACGAATTCCTCGTAGTACTTCTCCGACTGCTCCGGGTCCAAATAGAGCATCATGATCGGAAAATAGATGCGCTTGGCCGGCGTGTTTGCTTCGTCGGCCTGCATGATGTCGCGATCGCGCAGGATCGACGCCTTGTTTTCGATCACAAGGCTCACGCGCCGGTCGCCGTTGGTCAGCACCGCGCCGTTCAACACGAATTTTTCACCCGGCTTAAGAGATAGTTTCAGCGGCATATCGTGTGTCGCACCGTGTTGGCGGCGCGCCCTCTCTTAGAGGTCCAATCCGACGCACGATAGGCCAAGTACGGTTAATGAAGAGCTTCGCATCTCGCGGAATTTTTATGAACAAAGTCCTACGCGCGCACGTTCAGTTTTTGTCAGCCTTAGCGCCGCATTAAAACCTGCCCTCCTATAGTCCACGGACAGTTCGTCAGCCTAAGGATCAACGCGCATGACCGCGAGCGCGGCCGGCAGGAACAACCCCAACGCAACCAAGGCGTCCGCCCTTGCGGCGCTCATCGCCGAGAACGCTGCGCTCCCGTCGGGATCCCGCCGCGAGTCGTTGAACGCCTTGCGCAAAGCTGTCGGGCACTTCAAGAAGGGCGAATGGGCCCCCGCCGCGATCGCCGCCGCCGAAGCCGCCGACGCCGACGCGAAATTCGCCTCCGCCTTCCACCTTCTGGCACTCGCGCTCGACAATCTGGGCCAACGCCACAAAGCCTTCGAGATGTACGAACGCGCGCTCGCCCTCGATCCGCACGATCCCGATCTCTATCTGAACATCGGCACCGCAGCCTGGGGCCTCGGTCTCTTCGACGGCGCCGAGAAATCTTTCCGCGCCTACATCGAAATGCGCCCGGATTGCCCCAAAGGCTACAACAACCTCGCCGGTTGCCTGCGCGACATGGGCCGGATCGACGAGGCAATCGACCTGGCGCGCAACGCGCTGTTCCGCATGCCGGAAGCGGCCGAACTGTGGAACACGCTCGGCACCATCATGGGCGAGATCACGGAGTTCGATAACGCCGTCACATTCTATAAGGAAGCTCAGCGGCTCGACCCGACGATGTCGCGCGCCTTCCACAACATGGGCCACGCGTTGAACCACGTCGGCCCGCTCGACGAGGCCATCGCGAACTACACACGCGCCCTCGAACTCTGCGACATCGATTCCGACCGCGCCGAAATCCTGCACGCGCGCGGACTCTGCTACGCCGCCATGGGCCGCCTCAAGGAAGGCTGGCCGGAATACGAAGAGCGCCACAATCCCTGCTTCAGCCAATCGAGCTACTTCGCTGTCGACGCCGCGCGTTGGGACGGCGAGGATTTGACCGGCAAGAAGCTGCTCGTTGCCGGCGAGCAGGGCCTGGGCGACGAAGTCATGCTCTCAGGGCTGATCCCCGATCTCATCGAACGGGTCGGCCCGCAAGGCAAGGTCATGATCGCCTGCGACCACCGCCTTGTGCCGCTGCTGCAGCGCTCGTTCCCGCAAACCCATGTCGGGATCGAGTTGCACACCAAGCACAACGCAAAGCCCGTGCGCGTCGTGCCGTGGGCGACCGGCGAACTCAAAGCGGACTACTACACACCGATGGGCTCGCCGCTCACGGTCCTGCGCCCCAGTATCGAAAGCTTCCCGAAGCGCGCCTTCCTGACGCCGGATCCAACGCGCGTGCGCTTCTGGCAAGATCGCTTGGCGCTGCTCGGGCCCGGCCCCTATGTCGGCATCTGCTGGCGCTCGATGCTGTTGACGACGCAGCGCAAGAAATTCTTCAGCGCGCTGGAAGTCTGGGCGCCGGTCCTAGAAAACACGGCCGTCAAGTTCATCAACCTGCAATACGGCGACTGCAAAGCGGAACTCGACTACGTCCGCAAGAAACTCGGCGTCGCGATCCACGATTTCGAAGACATCGATCTGAAGATGCACCTCGACGACAACGCGGCGCTCAGCGCCGCATTAGATCTCGTCGTATCCGCGCCGACGGCGGCCGCCTCGCTCGCCGCAGCGACCGGAACCGAAACCTGGTTCCTGACCGCGGGACGGGTATGGCCGCAGCTCGGAACAAACCACTATCCGTGGTACGCGAACACCCGCGTTCTCACGCCGCCGAAATTCGGCGACTGGTCGAGCTTGATGAGCGACGTCGCGCGCGAAATGGAAGCCTTCGCCGCGGCTTGACGATGAACCACGCCCTCACGCCGAAGTGAAGACGAGCGTCACTCGGCCGGCAACGGCGGGGCGTGACCTTTCGTACACCTTGGATAGACTTTCCGTTCGAAGCGAATGGAGAGTTGGCGTTGACGCATCCACCCCTCACCCGCCGCGCGATGCTTGTCGCGAGCGCGGCGGCGGCAACGCTACCCGCGCTGTCGACCGCTCAACAAGCGATCCTAACGCGCGCCATCCCCAAATCCGGCGAAGCGCTGCCGCTCATCGGTCTCGGCAGCTGGATCACCTTCAACGTCG
>JAEUMM010000085.1 GCA_016792645.1 Alphaproteobacteria bacterium
TGGGGTGGATCGGTTGGAAGTTGGGCGGTGACGAGCCGCCGTCTTTTACGCTGTGGAAATTGCGGCTGACGACGCCGATCGAGACGGCGGCGCTGATCGGGGCGACGGCGTTGTTGACGGTGGGCTACTTCGCCGTCGCCGCGGTGAGCGGGCTGGTCAGCCGTTTCTTTGGCGAGAAGGAGTCCGCCTACGCGCTGGCGCTGCGGCCGCAGACGGCGCTGGAGCGGTTTGTGTGGGTCGGCGCGATGTCGCCGACGGCGGGGTTTTGCGAGGAGATCATCTTTCGCGGCGTCGGGTTGTCGGTCGCGTTCACTTTGGGCGCCGACGCGGTGATTGCGGTCGCGGTGACGAGTTTGCTCTTCGCGCTCGGTCACGCGGTCTATGGGCTGACGTGGACGGTGGGCACGTTCGTGTTGGGCGCGGCGTCGGCGGCGGTGGTGCTGTGGACGGGGTCGCTGTGGCCGGCGATCGTCGCGCACACGCTTTATGACATGACGGTCTATTACGTGTTCGAGGCGGGTGAGGCGCCGAAGCCGGGCGAGCCTGTGCCCGAACCCGCGGGGCAGGCCTAGACGCGCGTCTGCATCACGAACTCGATGCCCCAGGCGATGAGCACGGCGAGCATCACCACCGCCGCCAACGCCACGGCCGCGCGCTGAGCCAACGTGCGCGGCGGGCGGAAGACGCTGGCGATGAGGGCGACGGTGGCGAGCGCGAAGACGACGGTGAGCATGGGGCGAGTTTGCATCGTGCGCGGCTTCGCGCAAGCGTGCGTTGCGATGGTTCGGCTTTGCGGGCGTGTGCTATGCCTTGTTGCACGACATCGCGGACGATGAGGCGGAGCGGATGGAGCGAACGGTTAGGACGGCGTTCGGGCGGTTGGGGTTGACCTCGTTTGCGCCGGCCGACGTGGCGGAGTGGCGGCGCGGGTGGCGCATCGTCGCCGGCGCGGCGGTCGGGCTTGGCACCGGGATTTCGCTTTATCTGCTGCTGTCGTCGCTGTTCATCGCGGGGCTTACCGACGAGTTCAAGTGGTCGCGCGGCGATATGGGGACGGCGGGGGCGCTGGCGTTCGTGGTGGGCGCGGTGTCGCTGTCGATCGTGGGCAAGATCATCGATCGCGTCGGGTTTCGGCCCGTCGTTCTGGTGTGCGCGCCGGCGTTGGCGCTGCTTTACGTCATGATCGCGCAGCAGCCGGGGACGTTTGCGCTTTATCTCGGGCTGATGGTTTGGGGCGGCGTGTTCGGCGCGGGGACGGGGGCGATCGCCTATACGCGGCCCGTCGTCGCCGCGTTCGTGCGGCAGCGGGGCTTGGCGCTGGGCGTGGCCACGTGCGGCGTGTCGCTGACCTCCATCATCGTCGCGCCGATGATGTCGGAGCTGATCGACGCGCACGGGTATCGCGCGGGGCTTTACGCGATGGCGGTGGTGACGACGGTGATCGGCTTGCCGGTGGCGCTGATCCTGATCGCCAGCGCGCGCGAGGCGGCGGCGCGCGCGACCGACGAGATTCCGGACGCGGCGCATGTGCAGGGCGGCGAGGCGGGCGAGGCGGCGCGCCTTCACGTGCCGGACGCGACGATCGGGCAGGCGCTGCGGATGCCTTCGTTCTGGCTGATCGTGGCGGCGCTGTTTTGCGTGAACGTGCCGGGGTCGGGGTTGCTCGGGCAGCTCTCGCCGCTGATCAGCGACAAGGGATTTTCCGTCGCGGCGACCGGCTATGTGATGTCGATCTATGCGTTCGGCTTGTTGAGCGGGCGGTTGGCGACGGGGTTTGCGTTGGACCGGTTTGCGCCGACGTTCGTGGCGGGCGTGATGACGGTGGTGCCGGCGGTGGGGATGCTGCTGCTTCTTATTCCCACGCCGTCGTTCGCGGTGGCGGCGGCGGCGGTGCTGATGATCGGGCTGCAGCAAGGGTCGGAGGTGGACCTCATCGCCTATTTCGTCTCGCGCCGCTTCGGCGTCGCGCATTACGGCGCCATCTACGGGCGCGTGGCCACGTTCGGCGCGGTGGGCACGGCGATCGGCCTCGCGCTCTTCGGCTGGGTGCACACGGCGACAGGGACGTACGACGCGGCGCTCCTCATCGGCGCCGCGGCCTTCGCGATGGGCGCGGGGGCGTTTGTGTTGTTGGGGCGGGTGAGGTCGCGCACACTGCGCAAATAATTGACACGCGGCATTCTCTTTACAGGCGATTGATCGCGATGCGCCGCTCCCGATTGGTTGAGCGAAGTGTTGCTGCGAATCGACGTGGATCAGCATTCGTGTGTCTTTCAGATTATTAGTGGACGCGACTGTACGCCTTCTATGTTTCTCTTGGTCCCAGGCAGCGGCATTGGTGGGGGAATTTGGGGCCATGAGCGAGCCGCCGGTACGGCAATCGTCTGCGGACGATGAGTTTTGGGATTTGGTCGACGCGCGGGAGCGGCTGAAAAGCGAACGCTCCGCGCTGTGTCACGCCGACGGGCGGCCGCGCGGGTTTGCGGTGTTGAGCTGGGAGAGCCCGGCGCGGCGGCGCGTCAGTTTGCTGACGGCGGAAATTTCTTCGACAGACAAGCGGTTCGAGCAGGCGCGTGCGCGCTATGCGGCGTCGATGCGCGTGCGGGTGGCCGGCGACGTCGCCGCGATGCGCGAGACGGTGCCCGCGCAAGCGATTGCTGCTGCGGCGCGGCCGGTGGCCGAGTTCGCGGCGCTGCGCACGCAAGTGCATGCGAGCGCGGGGATGAAGACAGACGCGGCGGCGCTGCGCGCGTTGGAGCAGAAGATGCAGAGCGAGAGCCGGGGTAAGCGATGATCACGAGCCAGGTTTATCAGAGCATTTCCACGAGCGAGCTGGCGCGCGTGGTGGAGGCGTGCGGCTTTATCTCAGAGGTCGATGAATCGGGCGGCAAGCAGCGCGTTTGGATCACGGTTGCCGGGCGCGTGACGCTGGCCTCCATCATCGGACCGGACAGGTCGCCAGCCAGCCTCATCTTGCTGATGGGGACGATGGACCAGCAAACCAACGCGGAGCACGCGAACGCGTATAATTTGGCCATCGCCAATTGGTGCACCGTCTATGTCGACGAAGGGCGCCCGATGATCGTGATGCCGATCGACGTCAACGGCATCACCCGCCACAACCTGGCAACCAAGATGTATCACTGGGAATTCGGCGTCACCGAATTCCAGCGTCATTTCCGATGAGGGGCGTTTCCGCACGTTAGTGCGACGCGAGGGTTCGAGGGGGCCGGAGCCATGCAAGTCATTCTGTCGTTGCTGCGCATTCT
>JAEUMM010000102.1 GCA_016792645.1 Alphaproteobacteria bacterium
CGAGACGACCGGCTGGGGCGTGCGCGACTATTGGTTTCCGGAGATACGGTCGCTGGGCGGGGCCGTGTTCGTGCTGGCCGGCGCCCTCTACCCCTACGTCTACTTGATTGCGCGAGCGGCGTTTCTTGAGCAGTCGATGAGCGCGGTCGAAGTGAGCCGCACATTGGGCCTCAGCCGGTTGCGTGCCTTCTTGCGCGTTGCGGTTCCGATGGCGCGCCCGGCGATCGTCGCCGGAGCGACCTTGGTCGCGATGGAAACGCTCGCCGACTTCGGCGCGGTGAAGTACTTCGACCTCGAAGTGTTCACCACGGGCATCTATCGCGCATGGTTCGCCTACGGCAACCCCGCCGCCGCGGCGCAGTTGGCGTCGATTCTTCTTGCCGTCGTGTTTGCCGTGGTGCTGGCCGAGCAAACGAGCCGCGGCGCACGACGCTATGCGCAAGCGAGCGCGAGCCTTCGCGATCTCCGGCCCTGGCAGTTGCATGGTTGGCGCGCGGTCGTGACGACGATCGCGTGCGCGCTGCCGGTCACCATCGGCTTTGTCGTTCCGGTTGTCGTGTTGGTGGCCATGGCGGTCGACGTGAGCCATGAATTGAGTGCCGCACGTCTTGCGGCGCTCGCGACCAATACCGCGTTGCTGGGCGTCGTCGCGGCAGGCGTCGTCGTCGCGGTCGCAGTGCTGGTGTCGTTCGCTGCCGGGCGTGGCGCCAGCGTCGCGCGGCGGATGGCACGGTTCACCTATCTGGGTTATGCGACGCCGGGCGTGATCGTCGGCGTCGGGCTTTTGATCGTAGCGGGCGCTTTCGACCAGGCGTTTCGCGATGCGGGCGGCGCCGGGCTGGTGCTGTCGGGGTCGATCGCCGTCTTGATCTACGCTTACGTCGTCCGGTTCTTTGCGGTGGGGCATGGGCCTATCGACGCCGCGTTCGTTAGACTCGGACCGCGCTATGGCGAGGCGGCGCGGACGTTGGGACTTGGTCCTGCATCCGTGCTGTGGCGCGTGGATGCGCCGCTGATGCGCGGAACTTTGATGGCCGCGGGCGCGCTTGTGTTCGTCGACGTGATGAAGGAGTTGCCGGCCACGATGATCTTGCGGCCGTTCAACTTCGACACGTTGGCGACGGAAGCGTTTCAGCTGGCGACGACGGAACGGTTGGATCTCGCCGCCCTGCCCTCTCTGGCCATTGCCGCCGCTGGGTTGATTCCCGTGATCCTGCTCTGCCTCGGCATGCGGCGCGTGCGCCGTGGCTTGCCGGCGGTGATGGAGGGCAGTCTATGACCGCCCTGCGATTCAGCGATATCGACCATGCTTACGGGACGCGTCCGGCGCTTCGGGCTTTTTCGCTCGGCGTCGAGGACGGCGAAATCGTGAGCCTGTTGGGCCCGTCGGGCAGTGGAAAGACAACCGCGTTGCGCATTGCCGCCGGTTTGGAGACACCGCAGCGCGGGACCGTTCATGTGGGTGAGAAGCGGGTCTTTGGCGACGGGATCAATGTGCCCACCGAAGCGCGCGATGTCGGCCTGCTCTTTCAAGACCTGGCGTTGTTTCCGCATTTGACGGTCGCCGAAAATGTCGGCTTCGGTCTGCGAGGCGGCAGCAAAGCGCGCCGGGCGCGCGTCGGTGAGTTGCTTGAGCTTGTCGGCCTTGGCGCGCATGCGCGGGTCTATCCGCACCAATTGTCGGGGGGGCAGCAGCAGCGCGTTGCGCTGGCGCGCGCGTTGGCGCCGAAGCCCAGCGTCCTCTTGCTGGATGAGCCTTTCTCAAATTTGGACGTCGTACTGCGTCAGCAGGTACGGCGCGAGATGGCCGATCTCTTGAAGAAGACTGGGACGTCAGTGCTTCTGGTCACTCACGATCCGGAGGAGGCGCTTTACATCTCCGATCGGGTGGCGGTCATGCGGGACGGGACGATCGTTCAGGTCGCGGCGCCTGAAGCGCTGTACCTCGCGCCGGCCAATCGGTTCGTCGCATCGTTCTTCGGCCATACCAACGTCATCCCTGCGACCGTGAGGGACGGACATGCAACGACGCCGTTCGGCTCGATCGCGGCAACCGGCCTTGGCGATGGTGTGGCGGCCGATGTTCTGGTGAGGGCGCAGGGGTTGCTGGTGTCGAAGGCGAGCGGCACGGCGCACGCGGTCGTGCGATCCGCGCGTATTCTGGGAGCCGCCATTCTGCTGGAATTGGAGCCGCTGCCCGAGACTGGATTGACGGCGCCGTTGGTGGCGCGGGCGGCGATGGGAACCCATCCGCAGGCGGGTGAGCGCGTTAGCCTTGCGCTCGACCCGCAGTTTGCATTTGCGTTTGCGCGCGACTGACTATTTCCAGCCGACTTCGTCCATGATGCGCGCGGCTTCGACGCTGTTCTTCGCGAAGGCGGCGGCGTTGATTTGGTCCTGCTTGAAGGTGCCGAAGCCGATCAGAATCGGATTGGGCGTGACCTTCGGGTTCGCTGGGAACTCCAGGCTTCCGTTCGTGAACAGGGTTTGCGCTTCGGGCGATAGCAGGAACTCGATCAGCTTGACCGCGTTCGCCTTGTTCGGCGCGCCCTTCGTGACGGCCGCGCCGCTAATGTTGACGTGTGTGCCGCGGTCGCCTTGGTTCGGGAAGACGACGCCGAGCTTTTCGGTAATCGCGCGGTCCTCAGGTTTTTCCGAGGCGAGCAGGCGCGCGAAGTAGTAGCTGTTCGAGATCGCGACGTCGCCGACACCGGCGGCAACCGCCTTGATCTGATCGGAGTCGCCGCCCTGCGGAGGACGCGCAAGGTTCGCGACGATGCCTCGTGCCCAAGCCCGCGTCTTCTCAGGGCCGTGTGCGGCGATCATCGAGCCGACCAGGCCAAGATTGTAGATGTTCGTGCCGCTGCGCACGAGCAGTTTGCCTTTGAACTTCGGCTCGGCGAGCACTTCGTAGGTCGGGATGTCGGACGGCTTCACGCGATCTTTGTGATAGACGAGGACACGCGCACGAACCGCCACGCCGTACCAGTAGCCCTCTGGATGGCGCAGATGAGCGGGCAGGATCGCTTCAAGCGACGGAATCTTGACCGGTTGCAGCAACCCCGCGTCCACAGCGGTCGCCAGGCGGCCGGCGTCGACCGTGATAAGCACGTCGGCGGGCGAGCCTGCACCTTCACTCTTCAGACGTTGCAGCAGTTGATCGTGTTCGGCTTCGACGACGTTGACCTTTACGCCGGTCGCCTTGGTGAAGGCGTCCCACAGCGCTTGGTCACTGCCGTAATGGCGCGCGCTGTAGACGTTGACTTCGGCAGCGTGCGCCGAGGCGAGAGCGAGGAGTGCCGCGAAGCTCGCGGCCAGAAGCGAACGAAACATGGGCTAGGTCCGTTGAAAATGACAATCAATCGCGACAATTAGCTACGGTATCGCGCGACCGGTCGCAAGGCGGCGCCCGCCGCAGGATTGTCGCGGCCGGCCCTACTCGCCTGCGGCGGCGGCGGGTTGGACACGCTCTGCTTCGGGGTTCACCGCCGGGTCGTTCTCGGCCTCTTTGAGCTTTTCGCGCGCGGCGGCGGCTTCGCGCTGGCGATTCCACATGGCGGCGTAGGCACCGCCCTTGGCCAGCAGCTCGCCATGGCGGCCGCGTTCGACGATTTCGCCGTGGTCGAGGACTAGGATTTCGTCGGCGTCGACGACGGTGGAGAGGCGGTGCGCGATGACGAGCGTCGTGCGGTTGCGCGAGATTTCGCGCAACGACGATTGGATTTCGCGTTCGGTGTGCGTGTCGAGGGCGGACGTGGCTTCGTCGAGCAGCAGGATCGGCGGGTTCTTCAGGATCGTGCGGGCGATGGCTACGCGTTGTTTTTCGCCGCCAGAAAGTTTCAGGCCGCGCTCGCCGACCATGGCGTTGAAACCTTCGGGCAGTTGACGGATGAAGGGTTCGATTTGCGCGAGGCGCGCGGCTTCTTCGATTTCGGCGTCACTGGCGTCGATGCGGCCGTAGCGGATGTTGTAGCGGACGGTGTCGTTGAAGAGGACGGTGTCCTGCGGGACGATGCCGATCGCGGCACGGACGGAGTCCTGCGTTACGTCGCGGATGTCTTGGCCGTCGATCGTCACTCTGCCCGACTTGATGTCGTAGAAGCGGTAGAGGATCCGCGAGATCGTCGACTTGCCCGCGCCTGACGGGCCGACGACAGCGACCGTCTTGCCAGCAGGGACCGTGAAGCTGACGCCTTTCAGGATCGTGCGTTCGGGTTCGTAGGCGAAGACGACGTTTTCGAAGCGGACCTCACCGCCCGTCACTTTCAGCGGCGGTGCACCCGGTTTGTCCTGCACCTCCTGCGGCACGTGGAGCACATCGAACATCTTCTCCATGTCGATGAGCGCTTGGTTGATTTCGCGGTAGACGGTGCCGAGCAGGTTCAACGGCACGTAGAGCTGCACCAGGAAACCGTTGACGACGACGAGGCCGCCCAACGTCATTTGGCCGATCGAGACGTGATAGGCGGCGAGCGCCATCACGCCGACGAGTCCGATCGTGATGATGACGGCTTGGCCAGCGTTGAGGACCGAGAGCGAGAGCTGCGCCTTCTCCGACGCCTCCGTGAAGCGGACCATCGCCTTTTCGTAGCGGCTCGCTTCGTGGTTTTCGTTGTTGAAGTATTTGACCGTTTCGTAGTTCAGCAGGCTGTCGACGGCCTTGGTGTTCGCTTCGGTGTCGCTGTCGTTCATGGCGCGGCGGATCGTGGTGCGCCATTCGGTGATTTGGATCGTGAACCAGCCGTAGGCCAGGACCGTCGCGATCGTGATCGCCGTGTAGCCCCAGTGATAGACCCAGAGCAGATAGCTGCAGACGAGGATGAGTTCGAGGATCGTGGGCGCGATGGAGAACAGCGCGTAGAACAAGAGCACGTCGATGCCCTTGGTGCCGCGCTCGATCACGCGCGTTAGGCCGCCGGTCTTGCGCTCGAGATGGAAGCGTAGCGACAGCGCGTGAATATGGCGGAACGTTTGAGCGGCGACGGACCGCACGGCGTTGTAAACGGCCTTCGCGGCGATGGCGTCGCGGGCTTGGGCAAACGCCTGCATCAGGATGCGGGCGACGCCGTAGGCAACGATAAAGGCAATCGC
>JAEUMM010000113.1 GCA_016792645.1 Alphaproteobacteria bacterium
GCTTGTGACGGATTTGCGCAGGTCGGCGGGATCCGTCGGCGTGACGGCGAGCATGGCGCCCGCGCCTTCGATCGTCTTGCGCGCGAGGCGTTTGGCGATGTCGGGGTTGAGGCCCTGGCGTTCCGCCGCGGCGGCGAGCGCTTCGACCAGCAGGAAGACGTAGGCGGGGCCGGAACCCGAGACGGCGGTGACGGCGTTCAGCATCTCTTCACCGTCGAGCCACACCAGCTCGCCGACGGCGCAGAGGAGGGTGTGGGCGAGTTTGCGTTGGCTCGCTGTCGTGGTCGGCGTCGCGAACGCGGCCGAGATGCCTTTGCCGATGGAGGCGGGAAGGTTCGGCATCGCGCGGACGATGGCGCGCGGTTTGTCGAGCCACAGGCTGAGGCTTTCGATCGAGGTGCCGGCGGCGATCGAGATGACGACCGCTTTCTTTGCGGCGATGGCGTAGGTCGGCGCGACATACGCCATCAACTGGGGTTTGACTGCCAGGATGAGCGCTTCCGGGTTTTCGTCGGCGATGACTTGCGGGTCGTGGTCGAGCTTGGCGCCAGCGGCGCGGAACGCGCGTGCGTCGGCGGGCTTTACGTTTGGGTCGATCAGGATGAGGCGCGAGCCGTGGCCGGCGACGATCAGGCCGCGGGCGATGGCGCCGCCCATGTGGCCGACGCCGACGATGACGATCGGGCGCTTGGCGCCGGCCGGTTGTTTGACTGCGGTCTTTGGGGTTAGGCGCTGCCTTGGCACTGATAGACTACCGCTGCGGCCGCTTCCGAGGCCGACTTGCCGGCCCAGATCACGAACTGGAAGGCCGAATAGTAGCGGTCGCACGCTTCGAGCGCAGCATCAATCAGGCCTTCGCATTGCTCGGGCACCGCCATGGCGCCGCGCAGCAACAGGCCGTGGCGGAAGATTATTTGGCCTGAGTCGGGCCACATCTCGAAATGGCCGAGCCAGAGCTGCTCGTTGATGATGTTGAGCAGGCTTGCGATCTCGGCACGCTTAAGCTTGGGCACCTTTACTTCGAGCTGGGCCGAGAGCTGCAGCGTTTCGACGTTGTGGCGCCAGTTGATCGAGAAATGATGGTCTTCGGTTTGGCCGGGGAAGGAGAGATGCATCTCATCCTCGCCGGCGCGATCGAACAGCCATTCGTTTTGAACGGCGAGCTGCTCCATGAGGTCGAGGGGGTTGCCCTGATTCACTACGGCTTGGATCAGTTGGGTGCTGCTCATCTCGTCGTCCAGCCTTTCTTGGCCCTCAGAGTCAACCCGCCGCCGGAGGGGGCCGGCGGCGGTGAACACGCGAGGGTGAATTAGCAAGGGGTACGCAGGAGGATGCTCCGGGCCCGGAATTACAAACGCTCCACATAAAGCCCGACGCGAAGCACCCTCCATGAATCGCAGGGTGCATCAGCGATGGAATCGCATGCAAGAGTCCCTTGCGGGAATAACTCGCACTGTGTCGCGATCGCTTGTGGAATCTCGCCCGACTTCAGCGAAGCTTTGGGGATTGCCTGCGGACAGGTTTGTTCCGCGAAGTTTTGAACAGGCGTGAATCGCGTGAATCATTTTTGGCGCACGCGATTTCGAGCACAGCGAGTCGCGCGCGCAACTCTTCAACCTCTTTGCGAGACTTCGCGTGCATCGATTTCATCGCGTCGAACTCTTCGCGCGGAACCAGATTGAGATCGTTCACAATGCGCTCGGTCTGCGTCTTGATGAGCGTGCCGAGTTCGTCGCGCATGCCCTTTGCGGCGCCGGCCGCGTTGGTCAGCAACTTCGACAGTTGGTCGAGGAGCGGGTTGTCGGTGGCCATGGTCGGTTCCGGTCGTCATCAAACTGTTGCCTGCCCGGTTACAGGTAAGCACGAGAAGGCCGGTCTGCAATTGGCGGCGGTCTTGACAGGCTTCGACCGGCAGCCCCAAGTCTGCGCCGTTCACGCAGGATTTTCGCATGCTTGCGCTGCAGTTCCCCGACTTCGATCCCGTCCTGATTCAGATTGGGCCGCTGGCCATTCGCTGGTACGCGCTGGCCTATATCGCGGGTTTGCTCGGCGGGTGGTGGTACATTCTGCGGCTTCTGAAGACGCAGTATCTGTGGGATGGGCCGCCGTTCAACGGCAAGCCGCAGGTGACTGCGGATCACATCGGCGATCTCTTCGTGTGGGCGGCGCTGGGTGTCATTCTCGGCGGGCGGTTGGGCTACGTTCTCTTCTACGGCTTGATCTACGAGTGGGACCATTTCGCCGAGGCGCCGTGGCGCGTGTTCGCGGCGTGGGAAGGCGGGATGTCGTTCCATGGCGGGGCGATCGGTGTCGTGCTCGCGATCGTCTTCTTCGCGCGCGCCAAGAAGCTAGACATGGTGGCGCTCGGCGATCTTGTCGCCGTTGCGGCGCCGATCGGGTTGTTCTTCGGGCGCATCGCCAACTTCGTGAACGGCGAGTTGTGGGGCAAGGTCAGTACGGTTCCGTGGGCGATGGTGTTTCCGAGCGATGAGAAACAGCTGCCGCGGCATCCGAGCCAACTCTATGAGGCGGCGCTCGAGGGGCTGGTGTTGTTCATCATCCTTCATGTGATGATCCATCGCTTCAACGCGTTGCGCCGGCCGGGTCTTGTCATCGCCGTGTTCTGGGCGGGGTATGGATTGTTCCGCTTTCTCGTCGAGGAATTTTTCCGCGAGAATTCGCATCAGTCGCTGGGCATCATTTCGATGGGCGCGCTTCTGTCGCTTGCGATGTTTGCGTTTGCGGCGGTGTTCTTTTGGTATTCGCTCTATCGCAAAGGGCCCGCCCTGCAGACGCAATGACGGACGTCGTTCAGCATCTGAAGGATTTGATCCGCGCCGACGGGCCGGTCACCGTTGCCGAGTTCATGCGCATTGCGCTGACCGCACGGGGCGACAGTTACTACCGCAGCCGCGATCCGTTGGGGGCCGCGGGCGACTTTGTCACCGCGCCGGAGGTGTCGCAGATCTTCGGCGAGTTGATCGGGCTGTGGTGTGCGGATGTCTGGCGGCAGCTGGGCGCGCCGAAGAAGTTTGCGCTGGTTGAGCTTGGGCCGGGGCGCGGGACGTTGATGAGGGATGCTCTGCGCGCGGCGCGGGTCGTGCCGGGGTTTCTCGACAGCGTGTCCATCGTTCTCGTCGAGGTGAGCGAGGCGTTGCGGCGCGTGCAGCGGGACACCTTGCCCGCGCTGCCGGTGCATTGGCGCGACCGGTTCGACGATATCGACGATTCTCATGGGCCGATGATCGTCGTCGCGAACGAGTTTTTCGACGCGCTGCCTGTGCATCAGTTCGTGCGGACGCAAGCCGGGTGGGCCGAGCGGTGTGTTGGCGTGGATGCGGCCGGCGAACTGATGTTCGGCGCGTCGGCGGGCGGCGATGCTGTGGTGCCAGACGTTCTGCGTGACGCGGCGGTAGGGTCCATCGTCGAGATTGCGCCTGCGCGCACGGCTGTCGCGCAGGTGGTTGGTGAGCGCATCGCCGCTTCGGGCGGTGCACTGCTGGCGATCGACTATGGATTCGCCGGACCGGCTGTGGGGGACACGCTCCAGGCGGTGAAGGCGCATCGCTACGTGGACGTGCTGGCGGATCCTGGGACGGCGGATTTGACGTCTCACGTCGATTTTACGGCGTTGGGCGAGGCGTTGGCCGACAGTGGGGCGAGGGTTTGTCCTTTGGCGACGCAGGGTGATTTCCTCAAGGCCCTTGGGGCTTCGGCGCGTGTTGCGGCGTTGAAGGTTAAGGCGAGCGCGGCGCAGGCGGCGGATTTGGATGCTGCGCTTCACAGGTTGACCGATGCGCAGGCGATGGGCAGCTTGTTCAAAGTGCTGTGCGCGGTTGCGCCGGCGTCCGTTCAACCTGCCGGTTTTTCCGCGTCATGACTCCGCTGCAGTCGTCTCTTTTGTCCGGCCTCGAGGGGATCACGCACGGATTCTTCGGGCGGCGGGGCGGCGTGTCGACGGGCGTTCTTGCGTCGCTGAATTGCGGCTATGGGTCGAACGACGATGCGGCGGCGGTGCTTGAGAACCGCACGCGCGTGGCGACGTGGCTGGGTACGCAAGAACCGCGGCTGCTGACTGTCTATCAGATTCATAGTGCCGAGGCCGTGAACGTCACCGTGCCGTGGGCGCGCGGCGATGCGCCGAAGGCCGATGGTATGGCGACCAATGTGCCGGGGATCGCGCTCGGCGTGCTGGCCGCGGATTGCGCGCCGGTGCTGTTCGCCGACGTGAGCGCGGGCGTGATCGGTTCGGCGCATGCGGGATGGAAGGGCGCGATCGGCGGCGTGGTCGAATCCGTGGTGTCGCTGATGGAGACGTTGGGGGCGAAGCGCGCTCGTATTCGTGCGTCGATCGGGCCTTGCATCAGTCAGGCGTCTTATGAGGTGGGGCCGGAGTTTCGCGCGCGCTTCGTCGAAAGTGCCGATGAGAATGCGGGATATTTTGTGCCGTCGACACGCGCCGACCATTGGCAGTTCGACTTGCCCGGGTTTGTGCGCGCGCGCCTTGCTGTGGCCGGTGTTGAGGTCGACGTCGTCGGTGCGTGCACCTATGAGGACGAGAAGGGGTTTTTCTCGTACAGGCGAGCAACGCATCGCGCGGAGCCCGAATATGGCCGCAATCTTTCGGCGATCATGTTGACGCCATGATGCGGTTTTCTCTCATCGTTTTCGGTTTGGCGTTTGGGCTTGTCGGGTGCGCCGGGGTGACCGAGCCCTTGGGCATGGAGGACCCGTTCGCGATCGCGCAGCCGTTCCGGGGCCTGGAACGCAACGATGAGATGATTGCGCAGGCGATCGAGGTGCCGGCGCTGGTCGTCGACGTCCCTCAAGGCATGGCGAATGAGGTCGGCACAGCGCTGCGCGATCAGGTCGTCGAAGCTGCCCGCAAACATGACATTCCGGCTTTGTCTGAGGCGACGCCGCTGGCGTGGGTGTTGACCGCGCAAGCGGCGACGATTGCGGCGAGCGACAAGGCCGGCGGCGAGCAGACAGTGATCTCGTGGCGGCTCTTCGATGCGACGGGCCGCGAGCGGACGCAGTTTCCTGTCACCTTTGCCGGGACCGAGGCGGGTCTAGCGAGCGGCGGCGTGCAGTTACTGGCAGAGCAGACCGCAGCCGCTCTTGAGACGGCACTGACGCATCCGGGACGGCAGGTGGCGACGAACGCGACGGCGACCGTGCGGCCGATCGCTTGGATCGGTGCCATCAAGGGTGCGCCGGGCGACGGCAACACCGCGTTGGCGCGGGCGCTGCAGGGCGTGCTGCCGCTTAAAGGCGTGAAGGTTGATCCTCAGAAGGACAAGGCCGCGTGGCGCATCGAAGGCGTCGTAAAGGTGGCACACGGTACCGGCGACAATGACGTCGTCACGTTGACGTGGCGGGTTCTTGACGCGAAGGGCAAAGAGGCGGGAACGATCGCGCAGGAGAACGCCGTGCCGCGCGGGCGGCTGTCCAAACCTTGGGCAGAGATCGCCGGCTTTGCGGCGGAAGCGGCTGCAGAAGGGATTGCGCAGCTTATTCAACAGATTGCTCAGGCTGAGGCAGGGTAAGTCGCATTGCAACGCGGTATGGGCGTTGCTACAAGCCCGGCATCATCATTGAACTGACATTTGTTCGCCGTTTGTGCGGCTCGCTTCCGGGACATCACGCGACATGAAGCTCCTTGCCGGCAACAGCAACCATCCGCTCGCGAACCAGATTGCCGAGTACTTGAAGGTGCCGCTGACGAAGGCGATCGTGCGGCGCTTTGCGGATATGGAAGTGTTCGTCGAGATCCAGGAGAACGTGCGCGGCGAGGATGTGTTCGTCATCCAGTCGACGTCGTATCCGGCGAACGACCATTTGATGGAACTCTTGATCTGCATCGACGCGTTGCGGCGCTCGTCGGCGAAGCGGATCACGGCGGTGGTTCCGTATTTCGGTTACGCGCGGCAAGACCGGAAGCCCGGTCCGCGCACGCCCATTTCGGCGAAGCTGATTGCGAACATCATCACGCAGGCGGGGGCGGGCAGGGTGCTTACCCTCGATCTGCACGCGGGGCAGATTCAGGGCTTCTTCGATATTCCGACGGACAATCTCTATGCCGCCCCGATCTTCGAGCACGACATCAAAGAGCAGTTCGACGGCGAGAGTTTGATGGTCGTGTCGCCGGACGTCGGCGGCGTGGTGCGTGCGCGCTCTCTCGCGCGGCGTATCAATGCCGACCTTGCCATCGTCGACAAGCGGCGCGAGCGCGCGGGCGAGTCCGAGGTTATGAACATCATCGGCGACGTCGCGGGGCGCACATGTCTGCTGATCGACGACATCGTCGATTCAGCCGGCACGCTGTGCAATGCGGCCGAGGCGCTGATGAACAAGGGCGCGAAGGCGACCTATGCCTATGCGACGCACGGGGTGCTGTCGGGCGGGGCGGTGGCCAGGGTTAAGGGGTCTAAGCTGAAGGCGCTCGTCATCACGGACTCTATCGCGCCGACCGAGGCGATGCGGACCTGTCCGAATATCCGCATTCTGCCGACGGCGCCGCTTCTCGGCGAGGCAATCCGCCGCATCGCCGAAGAACGCTCGGTTTCGAGCCTGTTCGACTAGTCACCTGCAGAACTGCGTTTAGCGCCGGTGCGGTGGAGCGCCCACCCTCACCCCCGGCCCCTCTCCCGCCCAAGGGCGGGCGAGGGGGGGATTTGTTGCGTTGGGGCGCGGGTTCGGATACATCCGCCGCTCTTTCCGATAGGCGGAATGAACAAGATAGGGGGCTGTGGCGCTCCCGAAAGGGTTCAGGAACCATGACAGACACCATCACTATCCCTGCGAAGAAGCGCACCGGCAGCGGCACAGGTTCGGCGCGTGCCGTCCGCCGCGAGGGTTTGATCCCCGGCATCGTCTACGGCGCCGGCGGCGATCCCGAGCAGATCAAGTTCGCGCAGCGCGACATCGAAAAACATTATCAGACCGGCCGCTTCACCTCGACGCTCGTCACGCTGGACGTCGAAGGCAAGAAGATGCGCGTCATTCCGCGCGAAGTGCAGGTCGATCCGGTCTCGGACCGTCCGATCCACGCGGACTTTCAGCGTCTGGTCGCGGGCGCGCGCATTCGCTTGTTCATCCCGGTGCACTTCAACAACCACGGCGACTCGCCGGGCTTGAAGCGCGGCGGCGTGTTGAACATCGTGCGTCACGAAATCGAATTCGTCTGCCCGTCGGAACGCATTCCGCAATTCATCGAAGCGGATTTGGCCGGCATGGATATCGGCGACAGCTTGCACATCTCGGCGATCAAATTGCCGGAAGGCATCGTGCCGGTGATCCGTAACCGCGACTTCACCGTTGCGACCGTGGCGGCGCCGTCGGCGTTTGCCGACGTCGAGACGAAGCCGACGGCTGCGGCGGAAGGCGATGCGGCTGCAGCTGCGGCGGGTGCTGCTGCTCCGGCGGCTGGCGCTGCTCCGGCGGCGGGTGCGAAAGCCCCGGCTGCGGGTGCGAAGGCTCCGGCTGCTGCTGCGGCGAAGGCTCCGGCCGGCAAGGCCGCGCCGAAGGCTCCGGCTGCGAAGAAATAGCGACGGCGCTTCTTCAGTGCTTGCGGCGGCCGCCAAACGATTGGCGGCCGTTCGCGCATGTGAGGCGCTTTGAGAGACGAACATGTTGCTCATCGTCGGTCTCGGCAATCCGGGCGAGACCTATCAGAACCACCGCCACAACGTCGGATTCATGGCGGTCGACGCGATTGCTGCCGCGCACGGCTTTGGTCCTGCGCGGCTGAAGTATCGCGCGCATGTGTCGGAAGGCACGCTGGGGTCGGAGAAGGCGTTGATCGTGAAGCCGATGACCTTCATGAACGAGAGCGGCAACGCGGTGCGCGATGCGGCGGCGTTTCATAAGATTCCGCTCGACCGCATCTTCGTCATTTACGACGAACTCGATCTTGCCGAAGGCAAGGTGCGCGTGAAGCTCGGCGGCGGGAATGCGGGGCACAACGGGTTGCGCTCGATCTCGGCGCATGTCGGCAACGACTATTGGCGCGTGCGGATCGGGATCGGGCATCCGGGCGAGAAGGAGCGCGTGACCGGTCACGTGCTGGGCAATTTTACGAAGGCCGATCGGACGTGGGTCGATCCGTTGCTGGACGCGATCGCGCAGGCGGCGCCGTTCTTGGCGAAGGGCGATGAGGCCGGGTTCATGAACAAGGTGACGTTGCTGACGACACCGAAGAAAGAGCCCAAGCCGAAGCCGAAAGACGACGAGCCGCGGCAGAACAAATCAAAGGACGAGTGATATGGGTTTCAAATGCGGCATCGTCGGATTGCCGAATGTCGGCAAGTCGACTTTGTTCAACGCGCTGACGCAGACGGCTGCAGCGCAGGCGGCGAACTATCCGTTCTGCACGATCGAACCGAACGTGGGCGAGGTGGCGGTGCCCGATCCGCGACTCGACCTCCTGGCGAAGGCCGGCAAGTCGCAACAGATCATTCCGACGCGTCTCACGTTCGTCGACATCGCGGGGCTCGTGCGCGGCGCGTCGAAGGGCGAGGGGCTGGGCAATCAGTTCTTGTCGCATATTCGCGAGGTTGACGCGGTCGCTTACGTGTTGCGCTGCTTTGACGACGGCGATGTCACGCATGTCGAGAACCGGATCGATCCGCTGGCCGACGCCGACACGGTCGAGACGGAGCTGATGTTGTCCGATCTCGACAGCCTCGAGCGGCGTGTCAATGCGACGGAGAAGAAGGCGAAGCAGGGCGATAAGGAAGCCAAGGCGCAGTTCGAGGTCATGTCGGCCGTGTTGCCGCTGCTGCGTGAGGGCAAGCCCGCGCGCACCGTGAAG
>JAEUMM010000137.1 GCA_016792645.1 Alphaproteobacteria bacterium
GACCTGCCGCGCGACATGATCACGCTGATGAGCGAATGGTCGACGCACCGCGCCACCGTCGAACGCGCCGCAAGCCGCAAAGCCGACGTCGCGCTCGCATCGGTCAAACTCGAAGCTCCCGTCCCGCGTCCGGGAAAAATCTTGGCGATCGGCCTCAACTACGCCGACCACATCGAAGAGAGCGGCCAGAAGACGCCGGAACAGCAAATCTGGTTCTGCAAACACGTGACTTCCGTCAACGCCCCCTTCGCGCCAGTGCAGATGCCGAAGGTCTCAATGCTGCTCGACTACGAAGCCGAACTCGTCGCCATCATCGGCAAACGCTGCAAGCACGTGCCGAAAGAGAAAGCGCACGAAGTGATCTTCGGTTACGCCGCCGGCAACGACGTCACCGTCCGCGACTGGCAGTTCAAAACCCCGCAATGGATGCTGGGCAAATCCTTCGACACCCACGCCCCCTTCGGCCCGTGGATCGTCACCGCCGACGAAATCGGCGACCCGCACACGCTGGGCATCCGCGCCTTCGTCAACGGCGAGAAGCGCCAAGAGTCGAACACCAAACACCTCGTCTTCAACGTCTTCGACCAAATCGCGCTGCTCAGCCAAGCGATGACGCTGGAACCCGGCGACATCATCTTCACCGGCACCCCAGGCGGCGTCGGCGCGGCGATGAAGCCGCCGCAGTTCATGAAGATCGGCGACGTCACCCGCATCGAAATCGACAAAATCGGCGCCATCGAAGCGACGATTGCAGCAGAAGCCTAGAAACAAAAAAGTTCAGAGGAAACGCTTTATGTCGCAGATTGACGTACCGGTGCTCATCATCGGCGGCGGCGGCGCGGGCCTGACCGCGTCGATGCTGTTCTCGAAACTCGGCGTGGAAACGCTGCTCGTCAGCTCGTTGCCGACGACGTCGATCCTGCCCAAGGCCCACGTGCTCAACCAACGCACGATGGAAATCCTGACCGACGTCGGCGCCGCCGACCGCATCTACGCTGTCGGCACGCCGCCGGAACAGATGCGCGCGACCGCGTGGTACGCAGGCTTCGCCGGCTCGGAGCCCAACGCCGGCCGCATGATCGGCAAAATGGAATGCTGGGGCGGCGGCGGCCAAAACCCGAACTGGACGTCGGCAAGCGCACTCCTGCCGACGAATCTGCCGCAAATCCGTCTCGAACCGCTCTTGAAGCAACGCGCCGAAGAACTCGCGCCGGGCAAAATCCGCTTCGCCCACGAACTCGTCGACTTCGAACAAAAGAGCGACCACGTCCTCGCCGTCATCCGAGACCACAAAGCCGAGCGCACCTATGAAGTGCGCGCGAAATACATGCTGGGCTGCGACGGCGGCCGCCGCGTCGGACCAAAGCTCGGCATCGAACTCGCAGGTCCGCGCAGCCTCTCGAACCAAGTCTCGTTCTACGTCTCCGCCGACCTGTCGAAATGGGCGCGCGATCCCGACGTGCTCATTCGCTGGATCTGGATGCCCGACAGCGGAACGATGGTTGTCATGGTGCCCATGGGTCCGAAGAACTGGGGCCCGAACACCGAGGAGTGGGTGATCCACCTCGGCTACCAGCCGGACGACAAACGCGCGCTCGACGACAAAGCGGTCGAGCAGGATATGCGCGCGAGCCTTGCCATCGGCGATCATCCGATGACGATCCACAAGATCTCGCGCTGGTCGATGGAAGGCATCCTCGCCGATAAGTTCCGCAAGGACCGCGTCTTCCTCGTCGGCGACGCCGCGCACCGCCACCCCCCGACCGGCGGCCTCGGCCTCAACAGCGCCATCCAAGACGCACACAATCTCTGCTGGAAGATCGCCGCCGTTCTGAACGGCCAAGCGGACGAAAGCCTGCTCGACAGCTACGAACCCGAACGCCGCGCAGCGACCGGCCGCAACGTCCAACGCTCGCTCGAAAACGCGATGAACCAATTCGCCTTCGGCGACAGTCTGGGCTTGGTTCGCGACGGCGACCCAAAAGCCAACTGGACGCAGATGAACCGCTTCTGGGGCGACACGCCGGCCGACGCCGAGTACCGCCGCAACGCGCTGCGCCACATGGCGACGCAATCGATGGAGTTCGACGAACACAACGTCGAAGCCGGCTATCGCTACGAGTCAAACGCCGTCATCCCGGACGGCACACAAGCCACGGAGACGCCCGACGACATCCGCGTCTATGTCCCCGATACACGCCCGGGCTCGCCGCTGCCGCACGCCTTCGTCCACGATGCCGACAATCAGCGCGTGGCCCTGATGGATCTGGTGAAGCCGGGCCGCTTCCTGCTCATCGCCGGCGAAGACGGCACGGCCTGGTGCGACGCCGCCCACGTTCT
>JAEUMM010000402.1 GCA_016792645.1 Alphaproteobacteria bacterium
TTCGGCTTCCGCCTCCACCGCTTCGAGACCGTGATCCCGGACAAGGACATGGGCGAACCCTACCTGCGCATCGCGATGGGCGCGCGGCCCGGTCCCTCGCTGCACGGCGTCGTCGACCTCATGCGCGAAGTCGCCGCCGCGCCCGATCTCGAAAGCCTCGCGGCACGATACGACAGCTAACCCGCCGCGCCATCGATAAGCCACCCACTTGCAATTTTCGGCGCAATCTCACTCGATTGTCGTGGCCAACCGCGCCACCACGAGATGCGCCCATGACGACCCATCCTCTCGACCGCCCGATCTGGCACGCGCTCTCCACGCGCGTGAGGCATCTCGCCGTCGGCAACGAGCGCGCCTTGCGCTTTGCGCCCGACATCGGCCCCCTCGCCGCCGCGCGCGACGACAGCCCCGAGAGCCTTCAAGACCTTTCCGATCTCATCGCCGAACACGGGTCAGTCGTGCTCTTGCAAGTAGGCGACAGCCCCCTACCGCCCCGCACCGTCGCCGAATTGACCGCACCGGGCGTCCAGATGGTGGCGCACAAACTTACGCCGATAGAACCGGCCGACCCCGTTCAACGACTAACCGATGCAGACGCACCCGAAATGCTCGCGCTGGCGACACTCACCAAACCGGGGCCATTCAAAGCGCGCACGCACCAACTCGGCGGCTTCTGGGGCGTCAGGGAAAACGGCAAGCTCGTCGCCATGGCCGGCGAACGCATGAAGCTCGACGGCTTCACCGAAGTCAGCGGCGTCTGCACGCATCCCGAAGTACGCGGTCGCGGCTACGCGGGCCTGTTGTCGCGCACGGTGGCCACGCAAATCCTGAACCGCGGCGAAACGCCGATGCTCCACGCCTACGCCAGCAACGCCGCTGCCATCGGGCTATACGAAGCGCTTGGCTTCAAACTGCGCTGCCACGTCACCGTGACCGTTCTGTCGCCTTCGCGTTAGACAAGCGCAAACGAAGCGGACGATACCATGCGCATTGCTCTCGCGACCCTGAGACATAGGCGCGACGCCGACGAAGCCCTCCACGCCGTTCAAACCGCCATGGAAAACGCGTCGCGACAGGGTGCAAAGCTCCTGTGCACGGCTGAATGCTACCTGCCCGGTTTGAGGGGCGTCGGCCTCGACGTCGCGCCGCCCGATGCGGCGTTCCTCGCGCGCGCCGAACGCACCCTGCGTGAGACCGCTGCGACAACCGGCGTCGGTGCCATCATCGGCATCGAACGAAAAACACCTCTCGCCCTCCTCGCCTCGGCACTCGTTATTGCACCCGACGGTCGCCTGCTCGGTTATCAGGACAAAGTGCAGATCGATCCCTCGGAGGAAGGCACCTACACGCCCGGCAAAGGCCGCCACGTGTTTGAGGTCGACGGCGTCCGCTTCGGCGTCGCGATCTGTCATGAAGGCTGGCGCTATCCGGAGACAATCCGCTGGGCCGCACGCCGCGGCGCCCACATCGTCTTCCATCCGCAATACTCGCCCGCGGCGGAAACGCCGCGCAAACCGAACGAATGGGCAAGCCCCGACGGTACGATCCACGAAAAAGCGGTCATCTGCCGCGCGGCCGAAAACACCATCTATGTCGCGACCGTGAACTACGCCATCCCGAACGCTATCGCCGGCACCGCCCTCATCGACCCAGACGGTGTCGTCCGCGCCATGCACACAGGCGGCGAAGAACACATCCTGGTCGCCGACATCGACCCATCGCGCGCCTCAGGCCTTCTCGCACGGCGATTGGCGGCAGGCGAATACCCATAAGAGCTTCCACAGGGCTTGTACTTACCGCGCAACGGACGCCTTGATGCAGTGCATACCAGGGCCCTTGCCGAGACCCGCTCCACTAGCCACATCGTAACTATGCCGCGCGTTGTCCAGGCTGCGTTCTTTTTAGAATAATTCTAAAGTATTGACAGCCGCGCGCGCTTGGCTATTCTGCGCGGCATGCGGTTTCGCGATGGACGTTGACGACCTTCGCGGGTCATTCAGCCTCCCTTTCCTCGCGGCACCACCACAAATCTCGCGGCGCGCAAACCCCGCGCGCCGTCAACCACGCGAGAAGGGCAAGAGCCCACGATGGAAACAATCGGAGTGAAACCATGAACGACGTAGCCAAGTGCCCGGTGCCGCACTCACGCGGCCGTCAGAATCGTGACTGGTGGCCAAACCAGCTGAACGTCAGCGTATTGCATCAGAACACAGCCGAATCCGACCCGATGGGTTCGCATTTCGATTACGCAAAGGAATTCGACAGCCTCGATCTCGACGCGCTGATCAAAGACCTCCACGCGTTGATGACGGACAGCCAACCGTGGTGGCCGGCCGACTACGGCACGTATGCGCCGTTCTTCATCCGCATGACGTGGCACGCGGCAGGCACCTATCGCGTCGGCGACGGACGCGGCGGCGGCGGCCGAGGGCAACAACGCTTCGCGCCGCTGAACTCGTGGCCTGACAACGGCAACCTCGACAAAGCGCGCAGGCTGCTCTGGCCGATCAAAAAGAAATACGGCCGCAAGATCTCCTGGGCCGATCTCATGATCCTGACCGGCAACGTCGCGTACGAGTCGATGGGCTTCAAGACCTTCGGCTTCGGCGGCGGTCGCGCCGACACGTGGGAGCCTGAGCAACACGTGAACTGGGGCGCTGAGGACACCTGGCTCGGCGACAAGCGTTACAGCGGCGATCGCGAACTCGCAGGCGACTTGGGCGCGGTGCAGATGGGCCTCATCTACGTCAATCCGGAAGGTCCGAACGGCAAGCCCGATCCCATAGCCGCCGCGCGCGACATCCGCGAGACGTTCGGGCGCATGGCGATGAACGACGAAGAGACGGTGGCGCTCATCGCCGGCGGTCACACGACCGGCAAGGCGCACGGCGCCGGCCCGGCGAGTCACGTCGGCAAGGAGCCCGAGGCCGCCGACATCGAGCAGCAAGGCCTCGGCTGGGCCAACAGCTACGAAAGCGGCATGGCCGGCCACACCATCACCAGCGGCCTCGAAGGCGCATGGACGCCGACGCCGAACAAGTGGAACCCGACGGCCTATTTCGACACGCTGTTCGGCAATGAATGGGAGCTGACCAAAAGCCCCGCCGGCGCGCATCAATGGAAGCCGAAGAACGGCACGCCCAACGTGCCGGACGCGCACGATCCGACCAAGAAGCACCTGCCGATGATGGCGACGACCGACCTGTCGCTGCGCATGGATCCGGCCTACGAGAAGATCGCGCGCCGCTTCCACAAAAACCCCGCGGCGTTCGAAGACGCGTTCGCGCGGGCGTGGTTCAAGCTCCTGCACCGCGACTTGGGTCCGAAATCGCTCTATCGCGGCAAGCTCGTGCCGAAGGAAACGCTGATCTGGCAGGATCCGATTCCGGCGGTGGACCACAAGCTGATCGACGAGAAAGACATCGCCGACCTGAAGGCGAAGATTCTCGCGACAGGCCTCTCGGTGTCGCAGCTCGCATCGGCGGCGTGGGCGTCAGCTTCGACCTTCCGCGGCTCCGACAAGCGTGGCGGCGCCAACGGCGCACGCATTCGCTTGGCGCCGCAAAAGGACTGGCCGGTGAACAACCCGCCTGAGCTTGGCAAGGTGCTGTCGAAGCTTGAGGAGATCCAGAAGGCGTTCAACGCGTCGGCCGGCGGCGGCAAAAAGGTCTCGCTCGCAGACCTCATCGTCCTGGGCGGCGCGGCTGCGGTCGAGAAGGCGGCGAAGGCCGGCGGCGTCGACGCGAAGGTGCCCTTCAGGCCGGGCCGCATGGACGCGACTCACGAGCAGACCGAGGTCGCGTCATTCGCGTATCTCGAACCGCGCGCCGACGGCTTCCGCAACTATCAGACCAAGCGCAATCCGATGTCCGAGGAAGAGGCGCTGATCGACCGCGCGCAACTGCTCATGCTGTCGGCGCCGGAGATGACCGTGCTCGTGGGCGGCTTGCGCGTGCTGAACGTGGGCGCGCCGAAGCACGGCGTGCTCACCAAGCGGCCGGAGACGTTGAGCAACGACTTCTTCGTCAACCTGCTCGACATGGGCACGAAGTGGAAAGGCGTCGAAGGCTCGGACGGCGTGTTCGAAGGCCGCGACCGCAAGACCGACGCCGTCAAGTGGACCGGCACGCGCGTCGATCTCGTCTTCGGGTCGCACTCGCAGCTGCGCGCGCTCGCTGAGGTCTATGCCTCGGACGACGCGAAGGAGAAGTTCGTGAAGGACTTCGTCGCCGCGTGGAACAAGGTCATGGAACTCGATCGCTTCGACCTCCACTACTGATCACGCAAACAGGGCGCTGCGGCCATCGCGGCGCCCTACTTCTTCAGCCAAAGCACGCGGCAAGCTTCCCGATCCAAGCCTTCAAGTTCTCTTTCAGCGCCAGCGGCGTCACG
>JAEUMM010000227.1 GCA_016792645.1 Alphaproteobacteria bacterium
GCGTTGGTGTTGACCACGGTTTCGCCGTTGGGCTGGGCGATGACGGTGTCGGGGCCTTTGAGAAGGACGACCGCTTTCGCCTTTTGCGACGCTGCGCGTGCGGCATCGATGCGGTTGGTCGATCCGGCGAGCAGACCTGGAAACAGGCGTTCGAACTCACCTTCGTGTGGGGTGAGGACGCAGCGTGCGCTGAGTTGCTCGAACAGCTTGTCGGGCGCGCCTTGGAAGGCCGTCAGCGCATCGGCATCGACGACGACCGCAGCGCCTGAGCGAAGTGCGACCGTCACACGCTCTTGTGCTGCTGGGTCTATGCCGTTGCCCGGACCGACGACGACCGCGTTAAGGCGTTTGTCTTGCAGCAGTGTTTGCAGCGCAGCGGCGTTGTCGATTTGGCGAACCATGATCGCGGTGAGCGACGCGCTCAGCGTTGCTACTGCACCGGCATCGCCGGCGACGGTGACAAGGCCTGCGCCTGCTCGCAGGGCCGCGCGAGCGGCGAGGCGGGCCGCGCCTGTTGCGTTGGCCGGGCCGCTTACCACCAAGCAATGGCCGCGTCGGTATTTGTGTGTCGCCGCTTGAAGCGGCGGCGGAAGCGGCGGTGCGATGTTCTCGGAACAATTCAGACGTGGTCCTGCGAAGCCTTGCGATTCAGCAAGCGCCAGCAACATGCCGTCCGGAATGCCGATGTCGACGCAGACGATCTCGCCGCAATATTTTCGCGATGGGTTGAGAACGTGTGCCGGCTTCTTCCGGAAGAAGGTGACGGTGAGTGCGGCGTCCCACGGCTGGCTTTCGTCAAGGAAGCGGGCGCGGTCGCCGCTGATGCCGCTTGGCACGTCCACCGCGACTACCGGGATGTCGGCGAGCGCGACATCTTCGAACAGCTGACTGAGTTCCGGCGATAGGCCGCGGCTGAGCCCTGCACCGAAGATCGCGTCGACGTAGAGTTCGCCCTTCACAACGTGCTTCGGATCGAACGCGTGGATCGCGCCATCCCACAGGCGCGCCATTTGCGCGGCGTCTGGCTTCAGCGCCTTGTGATCGCCGACGGTCACGACTTCAACATCGTAACTGCGGGCTTGCAGATGACGCGCTATGACGTAACCGTCGCCACCGTTGTTGCCGGGACCGCAGAGCACCGTGGTCTTGCGGGCGGGCCAACGCTTTGCAATTTCGTTCGCGACCTGACGCCCCGCATTTTCCATGAGCACGGTCGACGGCACGCCCGACGCCGCCGTCAGCCGATCGACCTCGCTCATTTCAGCGACAGTCAGAATCTCCGGGCCGGGTGTCCACATTTACTTCAGATATCTGATGGGTGACGATCCGCCAAGCTCAGCAGCTTCTCCAATGCGTGAGACGCCTGAAGCACGCGTGCGTCTTCGCCCATGCGGCCGATGATTTGGATGCCGATGGGGAGGCCGTCGCTTGTGAAGCCGCAGGGGATGCTGGCTGCGGGTTGGGTGGTGGCGTTGAAGGGATAGGTGAACGGCGTCCAGTCGGTCCAGAGTTTGCCGTTTGGATCGAAGGGCGTGACGAGTGGGGTGTCGAAGGCGGCGACGGCGGTCGATGGTGTCACGAGGAAATCGTAGTTCGCCATGAAGGCTTTTATGCCGGCGCCGTAGGCTGCGCGGTCCGCCGTGGCTTGCTGGAAGTCTTTGCGCGTGATCGAGCGGGAGGCTTCGACGAGGGCGCGGAGATTGGGATCGAGGAGCGCTAGTTTTTCTTCCGGGTAGTCGGCGAGGAGGAAACCGGCGCCTGCTGTGTAGAGCGTCATGAAGAACGATGTCGGGTCGCCGCCGGGCGGGTCGACCTCGGTCACGTGTGCGCCGAGTTCGGTGAAGCGCTTTACGGTGGCGGCGACGGTTGCTTCCACTTCTGGGTCGACGTGTTTCACCCATCCTAAGCGCGGGCTGAAGGCGA
>JAEUMM010000247.1 GCA_016792645.1 Alphaproteobacteria bacterium
GATGCGCAGGAGTTCGCTGTCGCGCAACGCCATCAGTTTGGCGGCGTGGGCGTCGCCGGCGATGACCGACATTTCGCCGACCGTCTCGCCTGCGGGCACGCGCGCGACGAACTGGTCTTCGCCCTGTTCGTCGTTGGTGTAGACTCCGAGGCAACCGGCCACGACGATGAACACCGCCTGGTCGTTGTCGCCTTCGCGGGTCAACATGCTGCCGCCGGGCAGCGAGAACCATTGCGCGTTGGCGAGCAGCGCGGTGAGTGCGCGCGGTCCGATTTCGTGTGTGATCGGGAATGCGGCTAAGCGTTCGCGGAGGTCTTGCGGATAGAAACCGTTTGCGTCAGTGGGCGGACGCCATTTGCCGATGAGGTTTGCGCCGTGTCTGGCGGCGGTGCGGGCGGGCTTCGGCAGCCAGCGCTTCAGGTAGTCGAGGCGGCTGTCGGTCATATCACCAGGCGGTCCAGCCGCCGTCGACGTTGAGCACCGTGCCGGTGATGTAGCTGGCGGCGTCGGAAGCGAGGAAGACGGCGCTGCCGGCAACTTCGCTTGCGGCGCCGACGCGGCCGAGCGGCGTCTTCTTGGCGAGGCGCGCGGTGAAGTCGGCGTGGTCGCGCTGGAATTCTTCGCGCGGGAAAGGACCAGGCGCGATGGCGTTGACGCGGATGCCGTTCGCGCCCCAGTGGCATGCCATGTAGCGCGTCAGTTGGATCAAGGCGGCTTTCGCGGGGCCATAATGCGGCGGGCTGTTCAAGCCGGTGTCGCCGTAGATCGACGGGTCGGGACTGACCGTGCCGTACATGGAGGCGATGTTGATCACCGCGGCGTGGCCTTCGGCGGCGGCGGCGTTCAGCAGGGCCGGCTCTGCGATGCGCATGGCCGTGAAGGAGGCCCGTACGCCGCTGTCGTAGGCGGACGCGAACTGTTCTGGCGAGGCGGTTGCGATCGTTCCCATCTCGACGGTGATCGCGTTGTTCACGAGGACATCAAGGCGCGGGAGCGATGCGAAGCAACGTGCGAGCGCAGCCTCATCGCGCATGTCGAACACGGCGACGGCAATCGCGTCGGGATCGTGTCCCTCCTGGCGGAGCTTCGCGCGCAACGCGTCGAGGCGCGGCGCTTGGCGGCCATTGAGGATGACGCGCGCGCCGGCACAGAGGTAACCGCGCACCATGGCTTGGCCCAGGTGGCCGGCGGCGCCCGAGACGAACACGGTCCGACCATCGAGCCGGAACATGCGGTCGTACGCGATGGCCGGCGCCGTGCTCATGCAGCCTGGTTCCAGAGTGCCGGATTGAGAAGGCGTTCGCTGGCGCGTGGGAGGCCGGCGTCGACGGCGGCGATCTCATCGGCGTTCAGCGGCGGACGCTTGAACAGGGCGAGGTTCAGCGCGAGCTGGCGGAGCGATTCCATACCGACGACGACGCCGTCGATCCATGGCTGGGCTCTCACGTAGGCGAGGCACAGGTCGGCGGGACTGTCACGGCCAAGTTCACGGGCCAGGCGATCCAGGCGCGTGCTGAGTTCGGCAGGATCCGTGCCTGCAGGCCAATGGGCGTCAGTGCCGTTCGCAAGCAAACCCTGCAGCAGCGCGCTGCGCGCGTGGATCGTGACGCCGGGACGTTTCGCGAGCGCATCCAAAACGCCGCTGTCACGCCAGCGCCAATCGAGCGCGTTGAACGGCAGTTGAACGTGGCGCACATCACGGTCCGCGAGCGCGGCCAAGGCTTCTTGCGGCGAATAGACGGAGACGCCGAGATCGTAGATCACGCCTTCGTCGCGCAACGCTTTCACCGCGTTCCAAACGGCCCCGCTGCGCATCATCAGGTGGTGCGCGCGGTGGAGCAGCAGAACTTCGAGGCGATCGGTGCCGAGGCGCGTGCATGAGCGGCGGACGCTGTCGCGCACGGCGCGGCGGATGTCGCCCGCGTCGGAGGTTTCGGTGAACTCGTCCAAGGGCGCAAGTTTGGTGACGATGCGCACGCCTTTGGAGCCGGGCAATGCCGCGCCGATGCGCTGTTCGGCCGAGCCGTAGGCGGCGGCGGTGTCGATCCACTTCACGCCGGCGGTGACGGCCGAGTGCAGAATCAGTTCGGCGTCGCGCGCGCTCGGTTGGCCGATTCGATTCGCGGCGCCGTAGACGAGGCCCAGCTGCGCCGTCCCCAAAACCAACTCTGCCGATGTTTGCGTGCTGCTCATGACCGGCGAGCATCGCAGACATCCGTTAACCAGATGTGCGAATGGCTCCGCGCGTGCGGACGTCGGGGCGGTCGTGCGTTTACGTTTTCGTAAGCACTATTGCTTCGGCCAGATTCGCCAAATGGCCGTGGCTGTGAAGACGATGCGGTCGCCGGTCTTGAAATCAGCGCGCATGAAGATGACCTCGCGCGCCTTGCGCACCACTTCGGGGCGGCACGTGACGAGGTCGCCCGCGGCGGCCGCGGACAGGAAGTTGCTCTGCTGGCTGACCGTGACGCAAGGTCCGCGATCGGTCGCTTCCCAGATCGCGTAGCCCAGCGCAGCGTCGGCAAACGTCAGCAAAGCGCCACCGTGCGCCACGCCTTGCGCGTTGATGTGGCGGTCATCGAGCAGGAAGGCGAACTCTCGTGCGCCATCGTGCATGCGCTGGAAGTAGGGCCCGAGGCTTGCCTCGAAGGGATCGAATTGCTCGGCGAGATCCCAGCCCGGCGGCGTTTCCACTTCGCGGCCGGGTTTCAGCGGCGTCGAATTGTAGTCGGACATCCCCGTTACTCCGTCCCCAGAATCTTCCAGAGACCGGTCGCCGTCATGATGGTGCGGCCTTCGACCGCCAACTCACCTGAGATGAAGACGATCGAGCGTGTCTTGCGCGTGATCTTGGCGGTGCCGCGGATACGGTCGCCCAGTTTCGCCGGGCCGACGAAATCGCAGTTCAGCGAAATCGTCAGCGCGCGCGCGTCGCCGAGCGCCGTGCGCACGGTGCGGCCCAGCACGATGTCGGCCAGCGCCATCGCCATGCCGCCATGCATCGTGCCGCCGCCGTTCATGTGCATCTCGCGCACGTCGAACAGGAATTCCGCGCCGTCCGGCGATTGCCAGATGGGGCCGACGTATTTGTTGAAGCCGGTCTCGCCGAATACGGCGGTGTAGCCCGCGGGCGCGGACCTTGATGCTGTCGTGTTCATGGCCGCGTGCTTACATCGCCTTGCGCAGCGGCAACAAGTCCGCGTAGACGGGCGCGCGCTTTTCCTGCTTTGCCTCGAAGCTTTCCATCATGTCGGCGGTCGGGTTGAACATGCCGGCCTGCCATGTCGCGATGTAGTCCAAACCGTCGTTGATCGAGTGGTCACGGGCGTAGTTGATCATCACCTTCGAGCCGTGGACGGCGAGCGGCGACTTGGAGGCGATTTCGTGCGCGAGTTCCATCACATGCTTCAGCATCGCGTCTTGGCTGTCGAAGAGTTCGTTGACGAAGCCGAGCTCGTGAGCCTTTTTTGCCGATAGACGACGGCCGGCGTAGGCCATCTCACGTACCAGACCTTGCGGCAGAAGATGGCAGAGGCGCGGGAAGGTGCCGACATCGGCGGTCATGGCCAGATTGATCTCCTGGATAACGAAGAACGCGTCGGTCGTCGCGTAACGCATGTCGGCGCAGGTCGACATATCGACGGCGCCGCCGATGCAGCCGCCCTGGACGGCCATAAGCACGGGCATGCGCGCTTCGTCGAGGCACGAGAACGTCTTCTGCAGGCGGTGAACTTCGCTGCGCAGGTTCGCGCGCACGCGGCCGGTCTCGGCACGCGCGCCCTCGGCTGCCGCGCCTTGGCCGTCGGTGAAGACCGAGAGGTCCATGCCGGCCGAGAAGTGCTTGCCGGTCGAAGAGATCACGATCGCGCGGGCCGACGCTTCGTCGTTGATTTGGTTCACGATGGCCGGCAATTCGTTCCAGAAGGCGCGCGTCATGGTGTTGAACGCATCGGGGCGCTTCAGCTGAATGTGTGCGACTTTGTCCTTGGTCTCGACGTTGAAGCAGGTGTAGGCGGTCATGGGCTTTCAGATCCTTCACGCGATTTGAATGGCGGATTGGCGTGTCATAGCATGCAGCCTTCGACGTCCCAATCGCGGCGGTTTTCTGCGGCTGGACAGAGGCGGGCCTATTCCCTATAACCCCGGGCCTTCGCGTCGAACGGGCCTCTCAGCGGACCGTACGGCATTGGTCAGCCTGGGTAGCTCAGTTGGTAGAGCAGCGGATTGAAAATCCGCGTGTCGCTGGTTCGATTCCGGCCCCAGGCACCACTCTTGGCTGCGAAGCATGCGATGAGTGCCCTGCGTAGCCCTTTCGGCAAAGCAGGGCGACGCGTCCGCAGCTACGCGTGGCGCAGCCCTCGAAGCAGATCAATTCAAGTTGGCTCGGTATCTTACGTCGCGCTTTCGATCGGGACTTTGCCTCTGATGGCCAAGACGCCGACGCCGGCGAAAGCGATCAAGGCGCCGATGATGAGGCGCGACGTCATCGCCTCGCCCAACATCCAGACACCAAAAACAACGCCGAGCGTCGGTGCGAGCAGCGAGAGCGGTGCGATGAGCGAAACCTCGTAGCGCTGGATCAGATAGTAGTAGCCGTTGTGGCCGATGAGGCTGGCGCCGAAGGCGGTGAACAGGAGCGCGGACCACGCGATTGCGTCGGCGTTTGTCATGGCGGCCAACTGGTTATCCTCGAAGATGAGGCTGGCGCCGAGCAGCAACGGGGCGGCCGTCGCCGATGTCCAGGATTGCAGTTGGAACATGCCGACGTTCGTGAGGCGGCGCATGAGGACTGCGGCGATGGCGGCCGAGAGCGCGCCACCGGCGGCGAAGAGGACGCCTGCGACCGAATCGAAAACATGCGGGTCGAAGCTGACCACCATCACACCGGCGAAGGTCATTGCGATGCCCAGCCAGCGCCGCCAGTGGATCGTT
>JAEUMM010000254.1 GCA_016792645.1 Alphaproteobacteria bacterium
CGACACGGGTTTGTTCGGCTCGGCCATCCTGCCGCTCGATGGCGGCGGCGAAGTCGGCGGCCGCATCGCGCTCGATCTCGACTACGCCTCGAACTTCGACTCCTTCCTGAACGACGCGGGCAGCGCCGACGTCCTCGAAGAGCTCTGGTTCTACTGGGAAGACAAATTCGGCCGCCTGCAATTCGGCCTCGTCGACGGCGCCGCTGACGTGCTGGGCTTCGGCGTCCCCGCGGTCTCCAGGAGCATTCGCGTCGACAACCCGGAAGTCTTCCTGCTCGGCTACCCGTGCGATCTCTTCTGCTCGTCGGACCCGCAACAACCGGGCTCCCTCTTCAGCCCGAACGGCATGCAGCTTCGCTCCGACATCCACGGCTCGGACGATTATCTGAAGATCATGTACGTGACGCCGACCTTCGACGGCTTCCGCTTCGCCGTCTCCTTCGCGCCCGACGGCACGCGCGACCCCGGCCAACTCTTCGGCGACGACGAGATCAACGAGCAAGGCAACGTCTGGGACCTCGCCGCCAGCTACGTCGGTACGTTCGGCCCGGTCGACCTGGGTCTCAGCGCCGGTTACGTCACGGGCGAAAACGTCAACAACACCAACCCCGGCTTCCTCGGCGATCTCGAAGAATGGGGCGGCGCAGTGAAACTCGGTTACGCCGAATGGACGCTCGGCGCCGCCTACCGCAGCACGAATGTCGCCGGTGGCGGCCCGGTCGTCCCCGGCTTCATCGCCAACGTCTTCGAAGACGAAACGACCGACATCTGGAGCTTCGGCCTGACATACGAACGCGGCCCCTGGATGTTCGGCGCGAACTACATCATGTCCGAGGAAGAACTCCCCTTCTTCACCGAAGACCAAGAAGGCTCCGGCCTTCAATTCGCCGCCGCCTACACCTTCAACGAAACGATCCGCTTGGGCGCAGGCTACCAGCACTTCGAATTCGAAGGCCCCTTCGACGTCTGCCTCACCGACACCGGCCAATTCGGCTGCGACACCCTCGACGGCAACATCGGCTACCTGGAAACCACCTTCAGCTTCTGACCCAGCCGCCGATCAGCGCGACGCCGCAAAGCGGCAACGCGAATAATCGCTGCACCGATATGGCATCGACGCCACCCAGCGCATAGACGTGCCGCGCGCCATTCGCCAGCGATGCAAACCGCACGGCGCCAAGCCCGTGCGCGCCCGGATGACTCGCCGTCGCAAAGACAGGCCCAACGATTACGGCGTCGGCTTGAACGCGCATCGCCGCCGTATCGTGCGCCGAGGCCGTGACAAGCCAGTGCGGGTGCCGCGACTTGATCGCCGCCGCACGCACGCCATGCCGCTGCGGTATATGCAAACCGTCAGCGCGCACGCGCACGGCCAACGCCTCATCATCCGCGATCACCAACGTCACGCCCGCAGCGCGCGTCACGCCGCGCAACCGCCGCGCCAACATCTCGCGCGCTCGGGGGTCGCGATGGCGCACGATCACCGCCGCGCCGCGCGGCAAGGCGGCTACAGCCTCAATCCAATCCACGTCCCGCGCATCGTCGGTCATCAGGATCAGCGGCGGCAACCCGCGCCCATGCCGCGCATTGAGCCGCGCCGCCGCCCGTGCAAGTTTCCCGCGCGCTTCACCGAGTGAACCCATGCCCGCGACTATAGCCGAGACCATCGCCGCAAACCTCGCCGACATACGCGCCCGCATGGAAAAGGCGGCGAAGGCCGCCAACCGCAACCCCGCCGCAATCACGCTGATCGCGGTAACCAAGACCCACGACGAAGACGCGGTCCGCGCCGCCATCGCCGCCGGCCAAACGACGTTCGGCGAAAACCGCGTGCAAGAAGCCAAATCGAAATACCCGCAGCTTAAAGCCGCGCACGCCGAGATCGACCTTCACCTCATCGGCCCGTTGCAGTCGAACAAAGCGCGCGAGGCCGTGGCGCTGTTCGATGCGATCCACACCGTCGACCGCGACAGCATCGCCGAAGCGCTCGCTTCGGAAATCAAGCGGGCAGGGCGCTCGCCCAAACTCTACGTGCAGGTGAACACCGGCGAGGAAGAACAAAAAGCCGGCGTCGCCCCGCAAGACGCACTCGCGTTCATCGCCAAATGCCGCGACGCCTACGCGCTCACGATCTCAGGCCTGATGTGCATCCCGCCCGCCGATGAAGAACCGTCCCCGCACTTTGCGCTTCTGGTGAAACTCGCGCGCGACGCAGGCCTCAAGGAACTGAGCATGGGCATGAGCGGCGACTACGAAACCGCGATCCGTCTTGGCGCGACACACATCCGCGTCGGCACCGCCATCTTCGGTGCAAGACCTCAGGCTTAGTCGATCAACAACCGCGCGGAAGAATAAGCTGCCGAAGCCCGGGCCGCGTCAGCCTGCTTCGGCGCGCTCGCGCTGTCGAAGAACGACAGCAGCGTCTCATCGACGCTCTCGCCGACGATCTCGGCATAAGCCGTCGATCCCAGCGCGCCCAAGAAACCGATTAAGCCGCCGAACAGCGCCCCGCCTGCGAGCTTCGCCGGCGTTTCGATTTCATCGCCTGTGATGGCGCGATAGGCCGTGCCGATCACCGGCAAGTGCTGAAGCGGATTGATGATGTCGAGAAAATCGTCGAAGCCGAATCCGTCGTCTGCGGTCTGCGCCGGGCGCGACCGCAACTCCATCAAGTCCAGGCTGGCGACGTTGTTGACGCTCTCGATCATGAGGCAACCCACGCAAACCCCACGCCATCCGGAAACCCAGCAAACGCGCCGGTTACGCGCGCCGCACCCGGCAAATCTTGCCGCCTTCAGGTCAGATGCCCGGCCTTCGCCTTCTTGGTCGCGATATAGGCGGCATTGTGCGGATTGCTCGGAAAGATGTGCTGAACCCGCTCGACGACGTCGATGCCGAAGCGCGAAAGTGCCGCCACCTTGTCGGGATTGTTCGTCATCAAGCGCACCGAAGCGAAGCCCAGATACTTCAACATCTCCGCCGCCGTCGCGAACTCGCGCTCGTCCGCTTCAAAGCCCAATCGCTGATTGGCTTCGATCGTGTCGAATCCCTGATCCTGAAGTTCGTAAGCCTTCAGCTTGTTGATCAACCCGATCCCGCGGCCCTCTTGGGCGAGATAAAGCAAGATCCCCGCCCCCTGCTTGCCGATCGCCGCAATCGCCCCACGCAACTGATCGCCGCAGTCGCACTTCAGCGAGCCGAGCAAATCGCCCGTCAAGCATTCCGAATGCAGTCGCACCAACACCGGCCCCGGCGGCTCCGGCGATCCGACGATCAAAGCCAGATGCTCGCGATCCCCGCTCGCCGGCCGAAACGCCAGCACGCGCGTCTCTTCCGCATCGGCCAACGGCAACCGCGCCCGCGCCACCGTCTTCAGCTGCACGCTCGCGCTCACGTCGAACTGCGCGATGTCGTCGGCCTTCACCGCGACGAAGCCTTCCTTCTTCATCAACCCCGCAACCGCACGCGCCGCAATCGGCGCCTCGATCACCGCCGGCAGCAGCGCCGCAATCTTCGCAAGCCGCACGCCGGCCTTCGCCGCCCCCGACAGCGGCTTCCGCTCGGCCGCCCACGGCCCCATCATCGGATCGCGCATATCGCGCGTCGGATCGGCCAGCACCTGCGCCGCCCGCGCCGGCTCATCCCGCGGCAGCGGCACGGCCACGATCTCGTCCGTGTAGAGACGGATCTTCAACGTCGACGCCCGGTGATGGGTCAAAAGCACGTGAGGCGTCCGCCCCGACCACTTGGTCATCGCCTCGATTAACGACGCGCTCGCGAGTTCGGCCGACGC